>JACMMB010000265.1 GCA_014379305.1 Akkermansiaceae bacterium | reverse complement strand
GTGAAGGATTGATGAAGACCAAGGGCATGATATCGGCAATTTCAGCCGCCTTGCCGTTTACCTGGAGATAGGAAACGCATTCCGGATCATGCGAGACGTCGATGACAGCAAGCTGGAGGTCCACCCCGATCTGCGGTGCGGCGAGACCGACGCCATTCGCGCCGGTCATGGTCTCCAGCATGTCGGCGACCAAGGCGTGGGTTGCGATGTCGATTGTTTCAACCGGGCGGCACTGGAGGCGCAGGATGGGATCGCCGTATTGGACAATAGGGAGGAGCATGATGGTAAAATTGAGGAGGACTTTGCGGCGTGAAGAGAAAAAAGCGGGATCGGTGCCGGGTCGAGTTGAAAGTAATCGGCGGGGATTTGAAGAGTCCCGCTTGCGCGCGGTATGAGCTGGACTAAGCTCCGCGAGTGAGAGGGAAAAAGGCGATTATTATAAAAGCTGTCGGGGTCCTGGCGGTGGTTTGGATGGTCGTCTTCGGAGTGCGGTCGTTCGCTGCCGATAAGAAAGTCACGGCTGAGAGTTTGAATCGTGAGGTCAATACGTTGAAGCTGGAAGATTGGTCAGAAAATCCAGGCGGCGCTATGGAAAAGGAGCGACGGGAAGAGCAGATCCGATCAGTTGCGGAAATGGTTAACCAATTGGATTTTGCGGAACGGGAAAAGAATCGTGACAACAGAACCGGAGAAAAATTTTTCCAGAAGCTCAGCCCGCAAGAGAAGAATTTGTTCATTGATCTGACAATCGTGGAGTCAATGAGTCGATTCATGGAGGCTCTCGATCAGATGCCGGCGGATCAGAGAAAAAAGTTCGTGGAGCAAGGTCTTCAGGAAATCCAGGACGGACGCACGGAGGAAGAGATGGAGCGTGCCAAGGAGATGGATGAAAGCTTGCTGGCCAAAATCAGCCAGGAGGGGATGAGGGCATATTTCGATAAATCCAGCGCCGATACCAAGCTTGATCTGGCGCCGTTGATGGAGGCGATGAACGAAGTGATGCAAGGTCTCAGGGGAAATGAATTCGGTCCAAGATGAGATTTTCGATGCGCAATAAAAACGGCTTTACCCTGACCGAGCTGCTCGTGGTCGTGCTCATCATCGCCGTGTTGGGCGCGGTGGCTGTGCCGGTCAGTATTTCGATGGTGGCGAAGGGCAGGGAGGCGGCTTGTTTGGGTAATCTGAGGTCGATCGGAATCGGACTCCAAGGTTACCTGCAGGACAACAACCAGTTCCTCCCGACAATGGAGATCGGCCGGAGTAGCAAAGTCGGAGAAGAACCGGTTTTGGAAACGGTGCTGCACGAATACGCAGGCGGGGAGGCTGCATTCCATTGTCCGCAGGACAAGGAGCAATTCGATAAAACGGGTAGCAGTTACAATTGGAACATTACCCAAAACGGACTTCATATCTCCAAGTTGGCGTTTTTCGGAATCGAGGATCGCCCGGATGCGATACCGCTTGTGAGCGATAAGGAGAGCTGGCATCCGAACGGAACAAATTTTTTGTACGCCGATTCCAGTAGTTCGAACAAGGCGCGGTTCGCGACTGCAAGTGGAAAGTGATCCCTATGCTGGAAGCGCGCGGACTGACAAAAAAATTCGGCGGGAAACCCGCGTTACAGGATGTCTCATTCAAACTTGAGAAGGGCGAAATTTATGGCTTGCTCGGACATAACGGGGCGGGGAAGAGCACTTCCCTGGGGATCATTCTTGGAATGGTCGAGCCGGATCAGGGCGAGGTGGAGATTGACGGGGTTTCCGTGCAACACAACCGGGCCAAGGCCTTGCGCAAGGTAGGGGCGATCTTCGAAGCTCCGGCGTTTTATGATTACCTGAGTGGCTGGGATAACTTGAAGATACTGATGAGTTACTCGGGTGGATTCGATGAAAAGGCGGCAAAGGAAGTCATCGAGCGGGTCGGCATGACCAAGCGGGTCGGCTCCAAAGTCCGGACATACAGCCACGGCATGAGACAGCGCTTGGCCTTGGCGCAGGCGCTTTTGCCCGAGCCGGAATTGTTATTGCTGGACGAACCGACCGACGGTCTCGATCCGGAAGGAATCAAATGGTTTAGGGATTTCATTTTACAGCTTCGCCAGGAGCGCGGGATCACCGTGCTTTTCAATTCCCACTTACTCGCCGAGGTGGAGCTGATGTGCGATAGGGTGGCGATCCTGCGGGAGGGGAAACGGGTTTTTGAAGGTTCCGTGAAAGGCTTTCAGAATGAGCTGCCGATATATCTGCTAGAGGCGGAACCGCAGGATATCGCGGAAAAATTTCTAAAAAACATCGGCTCAGACCTTCTTGGAAGTGGCAGGATTACTTTGCCGCGCGAGGTGGATCCGGCGCAGGTGGTCGAAGGCCTGGTGTTGGCGGGGGTGAAAATCCGCGAATTTGCCAAAGTGCGCCGTTCGCTGGAAGACGTGTATATGGAAATTCTCAACGGCGCGGGAAGTCCCAATTGAGCACGCGGGAAAGAGATAACCAAGCCGCTGCAAATCACTTTTCACCATGATATTTTTACAACAACTTCAGGGCGAGCTCAGGAAACTTTTTGCCAGGCCGCGCACCTGGATGGGTTACGGAGCGTTTGTCGCGATGGAGGCGCTGATCCTTTTTGTGTATAAACTGGAGGCCAGCCAGCAGCGCATGCGCGGCGTGGTTGAGAGAAACGGCCTCGAGTTCAACACTTACTACAGCTCCTTGACAATTACGTTCACCATCATGCTGCTTAGCATGTTTTTGCTGGGTTCCATTTATTTCGCGCTGGTCGCGGGAGACATCGTTGCGAAAGAGAACGAGGATGGAAATCTGCGGATGGTTTTCGCAAGGCCGATCAGCCGCTTCAGATTGTTGTTGGTGAAATACTCGGCGGTCTGTCTCTATACGTTCAGCTTCGTTTTTTTCGTGGGAGTCAGCGGCTATGCCATGGCCGTCGCGGCGGTCGGCTGGGAGGGCGGACTATTCGTGTTGGAGCCGAAAATGAAAGTGTTCGCAGCCTATCCGGAGTGGTGGGAGGGAGCATGGCGGCTAGCGCTATCGGCGGCGGGGATCGGCATCAGCATGATCACGCTTTCCTCAATCGCATTCATGTTTTCCTGTTTCAAGATCAAGCCTGCGGCAGCCACGATCATCACATTGACCATTCTCTTTGTGGATATGATTTTACAGGGGTTTCCTTTTTTCAAACCGTACGAGAGTTATTTTGTCACTTGGCGAATGAGCGCATGGGTTTTCCTAATGGAGCAACATCTCTCTTGGCCAAAAATCATCGAGAGTTATGCTTTTCTCATTGGTTTGAACGTCAGTCTGTTCACTGTCGGGTGGATGGCGTTCCAGACAAGGGATTTCAAGACGTAAAGTTATGATAAGGCTGATTACCGCACTGGCACTAATCCCGTTAGCCTGGGCATTGCCCGAGGCGCCGACCGCCGTTTTCCGGACACAGGTCATCGATAACAAGATCACCATCGGCTATGGCCTGGCGATAGCCGATGTGGACGGCGATGGGAAAAACGACGTCCTGCTCGTGGATGCGGGCGAAACAGTCTGGTATCACAATCCATCTTGGGAAAAACGGGCGCTAACCGGCAAGCTGACGGAGAAAGACCATGTCTGTCTTTGTGCCGCCGACATCACCGGTGACGGCCTTGCGGAAATTGCAGTGGGCGCGGAGTGGAACCCTGGCGACACGACACAAAGCGGGGCAGTCTTCGCGCTGTATCCCCAGAAGGACCGTTTGAAAATCTGGGAGCCAAAACCCCTTCATCACGAGCCGACCGTCCATCGCATGCAATGGGTGCGTGAGCAATCCGGCGGCTATTTTCTAGCTGTTTTGCCACTCCATGGCATCGGCAACAAGGACGGTGAAGGGGAGGGAATCAATTTCCTCGGCTACCGCACCGGGACCGACCCTTCAAAAGATTGGCAGACATTTCTCATCCACAAGGGATTTCACCTGGCTCATAATTTTGATCCGGTCAGGTGGAGTCCCGGTAAGGCCGAAAGCCTGCTCATTGCTTGTAAGGAGGGAATCCATCTCATCGCACAGGCCGACGGGAAATGGGAAGCAACCCGAATCACCGACAAACCCGCAGGCGAGGTGCGCCTTGGCCGAAGTCCGGATGGAAAACGCTTCATCGCCACTGTCGAGCCCATGCACGGCAATGAAGTAGTCATCAACCCGGAGAGCGCGGATGGTCTTTGGTCTGATAAACGCTTGGTCATTGATGACACTTTGAATCAAGGCCACGCCCTGGTTACCGGCGATTTCCTCGGGCTCGGCTACGATCAGGTAGTCGCGGGTTGGCGCGAGCCGAATCAAAGCGAAAATAAAGTAGGCCTGCGTCTTTATCTGCCTACCGAACAAAACGGGAGCAAATGGAAACTTCATTCCGTCATTGATGACAACACCATGGCCTGTGAAGACCTCAAAGCCGCCGACCTCGATCAGGACGGGAAGATCGATCTTATCGCTTCCGGTCGCGCCACCAAAAATGTCGTCGTTTACTGGAACAAAAGCACTCCCTGAACTCCGAAAATGGTTACGCGACACCTTTACTTCGCCAGCAACTCCCTGAGCATCGAGGCATCGAGTTTCCTCACAATATCCGCATCCGCGAGCAGGCCTTCCGCCAGCTTCGCTTTCTGTTGCTGGAGCCGGTGAATCCGCTCTTCCACCGTATCCTGGCACAAGAGCTTGTGCACGAATACCGGCTTGTCCTGCCCGATCCGATAGGCCCGGTCGGTTGCCTGGGCCTCCGCCGCCGGATTCCACCACGGATCATAATGAATCACCGTGTCCGCCGCCGTCAGATTCAGCCCTGTTCCCCCGGCTTTCAGTGAAATCAAAAAAAGCGGCACCTTTCCCATCTGAAACTGTTCCACCAATTTCCCGCGATCCTTGGAGCTCCCGGTCAGTTTCAAATATCCAATCCGCTCCTTGACCAGATGTTCCTCGATCAATCCGAGCATCGTCGTGAACTGCGAGAAAAGCAGAATCCTCCTGCCCTCCTCAATCAGCGTGGACAAAAGATCGGTCAGGAAAACCAGTTTCGCCGAGCTGCGAACTCCGTCCGCGAAATCTTCCGGCAGCAAGCGGGGATCACAGCAAATCTGCCGCAACTTCAGCAGGGCATCCAGAAACACAATCTGCGATTGCTCGATACCCCGCGCGGCAATCGCCTCCCGCACGCGTTTGTCCATCGTCGCCCGCACCGTCTCATACAGATCTTTCTGATCCGAGTGCAGCTCGATCAGATGGACCATCACCGTTTTCGGCGGCAGCTCCTTCGCAACCTGATCCTTCGTCCTACGCAGCACCAGCGGCGCGATCCGTTTTTTCAACAGTTCGTTTTTTTCCGCATCCCCCTCTTCTTCAATCGGCTTGCGGAAGCGCGAATTGAAGCCCTCCTCGGTCCCCAGAAAACCCGGGATCAGAAAATGCATGAGACTCCACAGCTCGCCGAGGTGGTTTTCAATCGGAGTTCCGGACAGGCACAACCGATGTCTGGCCACTACCCGGCACGCCGCCTGCGCCACTTTTGCCCGCGGATTCTTGATATACTGGGCCTCGTCCAGCACCAGCAAGTGATACTGGAAGCCCAGTAGTTTATCGATATCCCGCTGCAGCAGTGCGAACGACGTGATCACCACATCCGCATGGGGAATCGACCTGAAATACTTTTTCCGTTCTATCCCGTTCAGCACCAGCACCCGCAGCCCCGGCGCGAATCTTGCCGCCTCCGCCCGCCAATTCGGCACTACCGAAGTCGGTGCGATCACCAGCGAGGGCAAGCCCCCGCAGCGCCCGTTCGCCTTCTCCTCCAGTAAATGCGCCAGCGTTTGCAGCGTTTTCCCCAGCCCCATGTCATCCGCCAGAATCCCGTGCAGCCCGTGCCTTGCCAGAAACTGCATCCATTGAAAACCCGCCGCCTGGTATTCCCGCAGCACCGCTTTGAGTTCAGCCGGTGCCTTGATCTCCTCAATATGCGAAAAGTTTTCCAGCCGCTTTTGCAACCTTGCCAAGCCCTTCGGCGTCTCGATTCCCAGGCCCTCCAGCGCCACCAAGCCCACCGCATCCAGCGCATGCACCCGCGCCTTGCCGAAAAACCGGGGATCGATCAGCGCCGACAGATGATGCAGAATCCGCCTCACCCTGCCGCTAGGCAGCTTCAACGCATCCCCGTTGGCAAGTGGCGCATAAATGAACCCGTGATCGCGCCGATCCAAAGTCTCAGCCAGGAAATCCTGCTTCAAGAGCCCCGCCAGAATCGGCATCAGATCATATCTCACCCCCTCCACGTCGAAGCCCACGGAAAGACTGAACCATCCACCCTCCGAGCCGCCACGCTCATCCGGATCATGGGCATGCTCCGCGGCAAGCCGGGTCTCCCAGGTTTCCGGGTCCGCCTCGTGCACCCGGTGCCCGACATTCCGCTCAACGGAAATTTTCCAACCCATCCCCTCCAGCACCCCGATGATCTCCCCGCGGAACTGATGCCAGAACGCATCCACCGGCACCCGCCCGGGATCGGGAAACCACCTGTCATTCTCCTCATCCGCCTTGAACGCCCTCGACTTCATGCCCAGCAGAAACCGCCACGCCGCGTTCGACTTCATCGATGAAAGCCCGGTCTCCTTCAATTGCCGGATCGCACGCATCTCCCCCGGCGTATTCCCGCCCTCTCCCGCAGCAGCCAATGGCCTGCGCAAGCCGCCGTAAGTCACAAAAGCCTCGCCGAAAATCCAATCCTCCGGCTCCTTCTGCCCCAGCGATTGCAGCAGCAATTTCGTCCCCCGATCCAACTCCCCGCGCCTCACCACCAGCTCGAATTCACCCTCCAACGCAGTCTCCGGCTCCGCTTGGATTTTCATCCTCCCCGCTGCCAGCGCCTCACTCACCGCCTCCACCGCCGTCCTGCCGGAAAACCGTCCCAAGCTCCTCTCTTTCGCCATCCGCCCGATGACGGCGAACCCATGCTCGCAAAACTTCCCCACCTCGCACGAACAGCTCGTCTCAAATCCGAATCCCCCCCCCTCTTCCCAAAAAACCGCCTCCACCGCCGCTGCCAAAACCTTTCCGCTGGCGGAAATCTCACTGCTGGCGGAAATCTCCACCTCCCCATCCAGCCGCAAATCCTTCACCTTCTCAACAAGCCTCCCCCCCAGCCCGCGCACCTCGTCATCAAACCTCTCCACCCACGCCCCCTCCGCCAAAAACTCTTCCAAGGACTCGATCATCTCCACCTCGGAAAATGCTAATTTCCCGCCTTGATATCGTCCATCCC
>JACMMB010000264.1 GCA_014379305.1 Akkermansiaceae bacterium | reverse complement strand
CTTCCTCGCGATCAAGAGGCCGCCCGGCACCGGTTTTATCCACGTTCACTTTCTCGTTCACATCCTGCCAGATGTTTTCAACGCGGATCCCGGGAGTGATGGATAATTTGCCGAATTCGAAGCGGTTTTCCGCGAAGACCGGGAGCGAAAATACCTCGCGATCCGAGGAATTCCTCAACACGCCGGAGGACGCGTCCGCAGTGGTGCCGCGTGAATCACGACGTGGGGAATCGACGTGATAGAGCTGTACTCCGGTGGAAAGGGTGTGGGGACTCTCGCCGTTCCAGCCCCAGTTCCGGCGATAGCGCGCATCCAGACCGAGGGTTGTAAACGATTGGTCTTCAATGCTATTTGTGCCCGCACTCGCGCCGCTTGGCAGGGTGCCGAAGCCGCCACCGCGTTGGCGCTTGCTGTAACGCTGGTATTCGCTCCACCAGGCGGTTGCGGTAAAAAATGAATCCCCATCGGGAGCGATTTCATAGGTAAGAGAAGCAAAATCCCGGTCGAGTTCGAACTCGTCGAAAAGCCGGGTGGCCTTGTTGCTCCCGGCGTTAAAGTCGGCAATGCTGAGACCGCCGGGCTCCTCGTGGGTTTCGCGATAGGAATCCGCTTCGAAGATAAAGGTTCCTTCGTTTTCCAAGGTGTAGGTTAGTTTGATGGAGCCATTGTTGAGCTCGTAGCCGCTGTTGTCGCTGCGGAAGCCTTCGGTTTCGCGGTGGTTGAAGTAGGTATAGTAGCCAAGCTTGCCGACCGTGCCGTCTGCGGAAGTAAACGTGGAATAGAGATCATCGCTACCGATGACATGCTGGGTGCGAAAGGAGAACTCCTTGTCCGTGCGTGGCCGGTGGGTGATGAAATTGAGTGAGCCCCCCGGCTGCGGGCCGTATTGCAGCGCAGCGCCGCCGTGGAGGAATTCAATCCGGTCAACGGTATCCAAGGGCGGAGTGTAGTAAGCTTCCGGATAGCCGAATTGGTCCGCGTGGATCGGAATGCCGTCCCGCAGCACTTGGGTAAATTGGGCGCGGCCCGGAGGCAGGCCGCGGTAGCCAATGCTGACAAGAGGAGAAGATTCCTCGCTCAGCAGTAGCCCCGGCGTCTGGGTGAGCGCCTGACGATAATTGTTGCCAATGATTTCCGGAAGTTTATCCAAATCAACCACCGTGGTTTTTTTGCCGGAAAAAATTGAGGCGCCCAGCACGGACGGCAACCAGGGATCCTGGACGGTCCGGTCACTTTCGGATTCCGCAGTGACGACGAGCGGTGCAAGGGTATTCAATGCATCCTGGCCCAAAAGTGAGGACGCCAGGAGCGGGGAAAACAGAACAAATATACTTTTGATAGTGTTGGATTGAGAGGAATTCATTTGAATTTTTGGCTACGGGTCTAAATGAGATTGAATCTCAATAGCTGTCAATTCTAAAAATTTAGGTTGCTCCAATTCTACAAAAACGCCCGCCCCCTCGAAATGCTCAGAGGCTGATGTGAACCAATTTTACGTAAATTCCGGTTTCCAATCATGATTTGCCATCGTTGAATGGATCCGTATCCCACCTATGAGCAATTCTTCCTTCCGCATAGCCGTCGGCGCCGACCATGGAGCCCTTGAACTGAAAAATGCGATAGTGGCACACCTCCGGAATGGTGGCCACGAAGTCGAGGATTATGGCACTCATACCTCCGCTTCAGTGGATTACCCCGATTATGCGAACCTTGTGGGGCGGAACATTTCCGACGGAACCTTCGATTTCGGCTTCCTGGCTTGCACCTCTGGCGTCGGCATGTGCATCGCGGCAAACCGTTTCCGCCATGTCCGCGCAGCCAATGTCCGCACCGTCGAGGAAGCTGTCATCACCCGCCAGCATAACGACGCGAACATCCTCTGCCTTAGCGGCAAGGCCACCGATGAGGACACCGCCAGACAGATGGTCGATGCTTTTCTAGCGACACCGTTCGACGGAGGTCGCCATGAGGCACGGGTCTGCAAATCCTCCGGCAGTCGCATTGCCGAGACCGACCCGGCGGTGTATGAGGCCATTGTTGGAGAGGAACACCGCCAGCGTAACCACATCGAATTGATCGCTTCGGAAAACTTCGCATCACCGGCTGTCATGGAAGCGCAAGGCTCCCTGCTCACCAACAAATATGCGGAAGGCTATCCCGGCAAACGCTGGTACGGAGGCTGCGAATACGTCGATATCGTCGAAACCCTCGCCATTGATCGCGCCAAGGAATTGTTTGGAGCCGACCACGCAAACGTCCAGCCCCACTCCGGCTCGCAGGCGAACACAGCGGTTTATTTTTCAGTGCTCCAGCCCGGAGATAAAATATTCACCATGGACCTCGCCCACGGCGGTCACCTTACCCATGGCCACAAGGCGAATTTTTCCGGCCGCTTCTACAATGTCACCCACTATGGGGTTTCCCCGGATGATGAGCGTATTGATTATAACGAGTTGGAAAAAACCGCCCGGGAGCTGATGCCGGCCCTGATCACTGTCGGTGCGTCCGCCTATTCCCGAGTGATCGATTTCGAACGCATGGGAAAACTTGCCCGCGAGATCGGCGCTTACCTCTTCGTCGATATGGCGCACATCGCCGGCCTGGTAGCGGCAGGAGTGCATCCGAGCCCGGTCCCGCACGCGGATTTCGTGACCTCCACCACTCACAAATCCCTGCGCGGTCCGCGTGGCGGCATCATTCTTTGTAAAGCCGAGTTCGCCAAGAAAATCGACTCGCAGGTTTTCCCGGGCATTCAGGGCGGCCCTCTAATGCACGTCATCGCTGCAAAGGCGGTTTGTTTCGGCGAAGCTCTCAAGCCCGAATTCAAGACCTATTCGGCGCAGGTTGTCAAAAACGCCCAGGCCATTGCCGCCCGTCTCACTCATCACGGATTCCGCATCTGCTCAGGCGGCACGGACAATCATGTCATGCTGGTCGATCTCCGACCAAAAGGCCTCAATGGTGCCGATGCCTGCGTCGCCCTTGATGAGGCAGGCATCACCGTCAACAAGAACGGAATCCCCTTCGATACCGGAAGCCCGATGAAACCCAGCGGCATTCGCATCGGCACACCTGCCATCACCACCCGGGGTATGAAAGAAAATGACGTCGAGCAAGTTGCCGATTTCATCCAAGAAGCCTTGTCCGTACACGAAGATACGGAGAAGCTGCACGCGATCCGTGACCGGGTCTTCGCCTTCAACCGCGCATTCCCACTGCCATGGTAAAGCGGATCAACTACCAGACTTTCCGTATTTATGAATCCTTTCCGCGAAGACCTCGTCTCCCGCAATCGCCCTGAGACCTGCTCGGTGGTCATCTTCGGAGCCACCGGCGATTTGACCCACCGCAAACTGATCCCCGCCCTGTATAACCTCGCCGTCAATGGCGAGCTGCCGACCGGGGTGAACATCATCGGCTTTGCGCGCCGGGAAAAAAGCGATGAGGAGTTCCGCACCGGCCTCAACGAGCTCAATAAAAAAGTGTCACGCTCCGGTCATGATGAGGAGATCTGGGGGAAATTTATTGAAAGCGTTTCCTATCACTGCTCCGAATTCACCGATGCGGAAGGGTATGCCTCGCTGGCCAAACGTCTGGATGAAGTCGATGCGGGACGCGGTGGAAAAGGCAACCGGCTGTTTTACATTGCCTCCGCACCTGAGTTTTTTGACGATATCCTCCTCAATCTGAAAGGAGCGGGGCTCAATGAAGCCAAGGAAGGCTGCTGGTCGCGAGTCATCATCGAGAAGCCGTTCGGCACGGACCTCAAGACCGCGAAGCATCTCAACCATATTGTCCGTGAGACATTCCATGAATGCGATACCTACCGCATCGATCACTACTTGGGCAAGGAAACCGCCCAGAACCTCATGGTTCTGCGCTTTGCCAACGCCATCTTCGAACCCCTTTGGAACAACCGCTACATCAGTCATATCCAAATCACCTGCTCGGAAAACCTCGGCATGGAAGGCGGTCGGGGTGGCTACTATGAGAAATCCGGCGCACTCCGCGACATGGTCCAGAACCATCTGCTGCAGCTCCTCAGTCTCGTCGCCATGGAGCCACCCACGGATCTTTCCGCAGACGGCATCCGGGATGAAAAAGTGAAAGTCATCCGCTCCCTGCGCCAATGGGATACCCCGGAAAAAGTTGCCAAAAACGTAGTCCGCGCCCAATACACCGCCGGCCATGTCGATGGCAACCCGGTTCCCGGCTATCGCGAGGAAGACCGGGTTTCACCCACCTCGGATACCGAAGCCTACGTCGCCGTGCGGCTGCTGATCGATACGTGGCGCTGGAGCGGCGTGCCTTTCTATATTCGCATGGGCAAGCGCCTGCCGAAAAAATCCACTGAAATATCCGTGCACTTCAAGGACGCCCCCTCGGTCCTTTTCAACGCACTCCCCGGCGGCGTTCCCGGCGGCAACGTCCTCGTCATCCGCATCCAGCCGGATGAGGGCATCTCCCTCCGCATGGTTTCCAAAATCCCGGGAACCAGCCTTCGTCTGGAACCGGTGAAAATGGATTTCCACTACTCCACCAGTTTCGGAAAAGGCAGCCCGGAAGCATACGAGCGGCTCATCCTGGATGCCATCGCCGGTGACGCCACGCTGTTCGCCCGGCGCGATGAGGTGGAGGAAGCCTGGCGTTTTATCGATCACATCGAAAGGGCCTGGCACGATTCGGAAAACCCCCCGAAGATGGCCGGGTTTGTCGCCGGCTCATGGGGGCCGAGGGAATCCGATGAGATGATCAAACAGGACGGCTTCGCGTGGCGACGACTTTGATCCAAGGATAACGGCATGGATATTTATGCAGAACTTGGCAAGGAGGTGAATGTTTCCGATATTGATCGGGAGCTGCGGCAGCTTTGGGAACACGACGAGGCCCGCACCAACGCATCGCTGATGAATCTTGTCGTTTATGCCGAACGGCCCAACGGACTTCTGGAAAACTCCCGCATCATCAGCGACCTGACTCGCGAGAATGCCTGCCGCGCCATCCTCGTCGAGATCAACCGCGAGGAGCAAGCAAGCCTCCGCGCCTGGATTACCGCCCATTGCCATCTCTCACATGGACAGAAATCCGTCTGTTGCGAGCAAATCGCCTTCCGGCTCACCGGGCGCGTCCCCGGACGCTTCCGCAACACGGTATTTTCACACCTCAATTCGGATCTCCCCCTGGTATTCTGGTGGCAGGGCGAGCTTTCCGATGTTTTCACCGAGCGACTCGCCAGTGTCATGGATCGCCTGATTGTCGATAGCTCCTCGTGGCAGAATGTAAGCGCCAGTTTCGCAAGGATTCATGAGGCCGTGCGGGATAGTACGACACTGGTCGTACAAGACCTCGCGTGGACGCGCAGTTGGCAATATCGCGTTGGCATCGCCGGACTCTTCGATGACACCGTGGCCCAAAGCATTCTGGGCAAGGTCGAAAACGTACGCCTGAAATACCATCCCGATAGCCACACCACCGCCACCCAGATCCTTGCCTGGCTGGTCGTCCAGGCCGATTGGAAGATCATTAGCGCAACCCAACTGGAAAACAAGGAAGGCGGAAAAATCAACCTCTTCATGGAGGCGGGCGAGTCGTTCGCTCCACTGGGCCTGGTCGAACTAGCCAGCGGGAAAACCACGGTTCGCGTCAGCCAGGAAAAAGGTGCTGCTCATCTTCTCCGGGAAATCGTTTCCGCAAGCCATCACGTCAGTTCCCTCTCGCCCGCAGATCCCGAAGCTCCCGCAGAGCTGGTTGCCCAGCAACTTTCACGCGGAGGCAAAAACTCGCTTTTCCTTAAAATCCTTCCCTCATTCTTGCAGCTTCTCTCACAAGCTCCGGCTGCTTCTCTCAAATCCTCCGAATAGGGACTTTCTAGCCCTGCTCATCCGCAGTCATTTTGATATCGGTCAGGGCCGCGATGAAGTCTCCCAGAATCTCCGCAGGCACCATGATCGTATCACGGTTTCCACCAACATCCTCGGTAATCTTGACCACCATCCCCCTCGAGTTCTGCTTCAGATCCAAAAAAAAGGTCTTCCGATCCGATAAAATTTTTTCCGTATGCAACAAATCACTATCCACTAGTCTACCTTGGTTGTTATTCGCTCCAACCATTGATTTGCGGAGTCGATTGTCAAACCAATTCCCGTCTTGCACTGATGCGTGAATACATCCCGAGCGGGCGGCCAGCCCTTGTACTGGCACCGATGCAGGACGTGACGGATCTGCCATTCATGCGCGTCCTCTCGCGTCGCAGTTTGCCGGATTGGTTCGTCACCGAGTATTTCCGCATCCACCCGGACTCGCGGCTGAACAAATATATCCTGCGCTCGATCTGCGAAAATAAAACCGGGCGACCCATCTTTGCCCAAATGATCGGACGCGACATCCCGGATCTCGTCCGCTCTGCGAAACAACTGTCTCTATATCCTGTCGCCGGCATCGACTTGAATCTCGGTTGTCCCGCTCCGGTAGTCTGTCGCAAGGACGCTGGCGGCGGACTGCTCCGCTCGCCGGCACAAGTAAATGAAATCATCGGCGCGCTCCGCGATGCGATTCCTGGAAATTTCACCGTCAAAACCCGTTTGGGCTTTACCACGCACGATGAATTTCCCGCTCTCCTGGAGATTTTCCGCAGCCACGCCATAGACGGACTGACGATTCACGGACGCACGGTTGCCGATCGTTACCAAACGCCTGTCAGGCCCGATTGCGTAAAGCTCGCCGTTGGAATCATGCCCTGCCCGGTCATCGCCAATGGCAACGTCGTCGATGCCGCCACCGCCCTCGCTTACCATGAAAAAACCGCCGCCTCCGGCCTGATGATAGGCCGCGGCGCGATCCGCAATCCGTGGCTGTTTGGTCAAATCCAAGCCGCGTTTTCCGGTCAGCCCGCCCCGGCTCCCACCCATCGTGATCTGCTCGAATACATCCTCGAGCTATCCGAAGAGCTGGCCCGTGAGACACCCGGCTACCGGCCTATCCCCCATATCCAGCGCATGAAAAAAACGCTGGTTTATATCTGTGACGGCATCCATCCCGACTTCGAACATGCGATCCGGCGCATGAAGACACCTGAGGAATTTCATATGCTTTGCCACCATTACCTTGATAATCCGACAGCACTCCCGGCGCTTCCCCCGGCATCCTCCAGGGTCTTTTGCGGATTCAGCGAACTTCTGGATGCAACTGCTGGTGACTCTATTTCCCCAATGTGACGAAATCTCCACAATTTTCCTGCCGCCGCAGAAGCGCATTTCTGTATTTACTAAGTCGTGGCACCTGAAATGCTGTCTCGTTTGACGTGGTAACAGAGCGCTCCACGGTAGATAGATGCAATCCCTTCTTAACAAGACAGCGACGAACATTCGTCACCGTTCCGCCTTCAGCCTTATCGAGCTGCTGACGGTCATGGCAATCATTTCGATACTTCTGGTTGCGACCATTCCGATATTTTCAAATGCTTCTAATAACGCCCGCCAAGCCTCTCGGGAAATCGTCAAAGCCCATCTTCAACAGGCGCGCGCCCATGCCATTGCCACCGGGAACTCAACCGCAGTCGCCATTCCCGTCCTTGGTTCCGGCAAGAAACTCGGCTCGCGCGGTATATCCCTTTTCGAAGTGGAAAACAACGGCGGCACGTTCACCACGCTTAAAGACGCCGCCGGCAAGGATCGTTTGCTGCAACGTTGGGAAACACTTCCGGGAAACATCCATTTTCTCTCATCCAGCCAGGTCGTCACCAACGGACCGACTGTCAGCGACTCCGCTCAAAAACTCGCGACCAATTATAACGAGCCGCTCAGTTGCAGCTTCATTGCCTTTTCCGCAAACGGTCAGATTTCACATCCCCCATCCGGCACAACGATCCAGATCGCCCTTGCCCAAGCCGTGAACCAAGGCGGTTCCCTGAAACTCACCCAGCGCAACAGAGGCCAGCCTATCTTCGATCTCCTCCGGATCAATCGCCTTACTGGCAGAACCCGCTCAGTTCAGCCCTGATGAAAAATTACCGGAAAGATTTCACGCGCAATCACGCCCGCGCTTCAGGTCTGGTCAGAAATGGAATGACCTTGATGGAAGTCGTCATCGCCATCGGTGTCGTCGCCTTCGTCGTGCCACTGATTCTCGCCGCCACCACCTCTGCCGGGAACTCCCGCCGCAATGCGGAAGCCGACACCCGCTCGGCTTGGATTACGCGGCAGGTGCAGCAGGAAATTCTCGCTAAATGGGCAACTCCTGAACATCCGTCGGTAATCACGACCCCGATAAGCTTCCCTGCCTTCAGTAGTAAAGCCTCCCCGACGGTCCTTGCTTATGACAGGGATGGCGAATTCGTAGCTGCAGCGCCGGACTCCGATCTAACCGCCCGTAGCACCATCGCGGGAGCCGTCTATTTGGTCAGCGTTTACGGAGAGGAATACTTTCCACCCAATCTTATTGGCGCCGCCACCAGGCTTTCCCGGCTGCACATCCATGTCCATCACCCCGCAAACGTAGCTCCCTCCAGACGATCCATTTACCGCTACAATCTTATCAGCTCCCGCCAAGGCATCCTGTGACCCTTTCCCCTCCAGCTACCGATTGGCCATCTTCCGCTAACTTGTGGAATCGCCTTGGTTTCACCATGGTCGAGTTGCTCGTTTCCATGGCGATCACCTCCATGATCATGCTCGCCTTGCTGGCGCTTGTCGGCCAATCCTCCACCAGCTACACCCAGACCCAGCGTGCGGTGAACACCCTTTCACAGGCCCGTGCCTTCATGCAGTTCTTTGACCGCGAAATCTCCACCCGCCTGCCAAACACTCCGCTTATTTACGAAAGCCCAAGTTCAGGCGGGCCCGGCTCATCCGCTAAAATCGCCTTTGTGCGGGCCATTCCAGCCGAAGAGCAAACTGCAGCCACTCCCGGCGATCTCAACACCAGCGCCTATTACGTCGCCTTCACTGCCGATGGAAACAGCATCACTTCGCCCAAACTTTTCCGCAAAACTTTAAATCCCAACGACACCCAGGCCCTCATCGACACAGCCGGAACTCCTCCTTTTCCCACCGTGAATCCCGCCAGCGACGAACCGATCCTCAACAACATCCTCAGCTTTGAGGCAAATCCCAAAAAACGCAATCCAACCAGCGGGAAACTCGAAGACTGGACTCCAAGCTCAGCCGATGCTATTGCAGCCATCGTCCTGATCGTGCGTTTCATCGACGACTCCTCCGCCCAGCGCTTCAGGACAGAGTCCACTTGGAACCAACTTGCCACCGCTCCCCGCGATTCCGAACTCCAGCTCATCCGCAACTTCACCCGCACCATTGCCATTGCCAAATGAAACCAGCCCGCGAAAATCTTTCACGTTATCGGGGCTTTGCGCTGCCCATGACCATCATTGCGGTCGCCGGGCTCACCCTGCTCCTCGTCGGCCTGATCACCGTTCTTTCCCTAGAGCGCAAAACCGCCCGCTCCTATTCGGATGCCGCCCGCGCCGATTTAGCCGTCGAAAGCGGCCTCGCCACCGCCCTCGCCTCCGTTACTGAAATCACGAAAAGTGATGACACTATCGTCTTTCGCCTTGAGGACCCTGTAGAGCCCAAACCATCTGCTCCCACCTCCGAACGTCCCCTCGGTTACCGGGAACAATTTTTTACTTACGGTGCCAAATTCAAAAACGGAGCTTGGCTAGGTATTCCGCTTTTTAGTGGAGCTGCCCAAACCCCTATCGGCAACGACCGGATAAACACTCAGCCACTTGTTTCCTCCCTAACAACATTCATTCAAGATACTGTGAAGCTTGGTAAACTTACCGAAAACGATCAAAATATACCCCGTGCCAAGTGGGTCGATGTCCCCTCCACCGATCCCAAGGGCTATAACCTCCGATACTCATTTTGGGTCGAGGATTTGTCAGGTCGCATCAACGGCGTATATGCCGGGGTGAACAAAACATTGCCTACTGCTAGCAATCCAGCCATGCCGGATATGAACGTGTTGGTGAACACCCGTCACAATACTGCGGATATCAACCTGTTCTCTGTCTTTTACCCGGATGCCAATCCGAATTCCGACCCCGGCTTCCTCAAGCTCCCTCTCCCTTTCGAAGCGGAAAACGAATCATTTCGTAACAAACTCAGGACATCCGCTTCGCTCAGGAGCTACTTCAATGGCAATTCACAACCAGACCGCGCCATCGATGAAAAAAGAATCGAGCCATACGTCAGTTACTATTCCACAACTCCTCCCATACCACGCCCACCAGCTGTTATTCCACAAGGCTTTGGCTATGCCGACGCCGGCCTTCCCGCTCCTGATTTAAACGAATTTGTCAGCAGTAACAACATCGATGCCCTAGCCGATCACATCGAGCGCAACTTGCCCGATTTCAAAAACCGCCGGGGTGGTTTTCCCGCTTCCGAAAACTACCTCAAAACCATAGCCGCCTCCATCATTGACTACGCCGACGAAGATAATAATAGCACCACCGGCAGCGGTTACCGAGGTGTGGATTCATACCCTTTCGTAAACGAACTTTTTGATCGCTACCAATGGAGCGGCGGAAGCGGCAGCACGATCGAAATCACTGTCGAAACCTATGCCGAATTTTGGAATCCCTCTCAACTTCCCATTTCAGGATCTATTGTTTTCACCAATGACAATCGCCACGAAATAAGAATCCCGCCCGCAGCGACGCATAACTTTTCAGCGGTCACCTTTCCGGCCGTGCAAGTCGCCATCCCACCCAATGGATTTCTCGTAAGATTACTGGGGTCACGGACCTACACTTTTCCTACCGGGGCCTTCCCGCCCTCTTCTTTGACCTTCAATAATACGACTACGAGCAACTTCAGCCTTCGTTGGAATGGTGGAATAGTCGATTATGCCCGTGGCGGCCTGCAACGCACCAGCGGCACCCTTAGACCCGGTTCCAGCCAGGCGAAATGGAAAGGAAATTCCTCTCCGGCATTGGATTACAGCATTGGGCAATCGGGCGACCCTCGCTCCTCCGCCTACATCAGCACCTGGGTTTTTGCCAATAATTATGACGCGAATACCAACTGGGGCGGCCGTTGCCTGAAGAGCGCCATTTCCAATACCAATTACAATCAAGTGCGCCTTCAGGAATGGGCGGATCGTGGCAGCAACTCATCTCCCGGCACTTCCGCTGGCAGCGATTCCAAGCGCCCTACCGAAGTCATTTATCCCGCGAACCAGCCAGAAATGGCACCTGCTTTCATTTCGAATCTTGGCCGTTACCATTCTCTCGGCGAACTCGGAAACATCTACGACCCTGCACAATGGCAGGACATTGAAGTCAAGAACAGTTCACCAAACCCAAATGCAGGTGGAGGCTTCACTTTGGCCATCGGCAAACCCGAGTTCGGCAACTTCGATTCCGAAGGCCGCCGTTCCGCACAGCTACTCGATCTTTTTTCACTTGAGAACAGTACCTACATGAAAACTCCCGGCGCGCGTCCAATAAACATCAATACCGCCCCCTACGAAGTACTCCGCACTCTCGCCGCAGGTGTGAAGCTTGATGCGGACCCGGCAAGCCCAAACGTGAAACCTCCTTCAGATGCCGCCTTTGGTGACGTTTTCGCGCGTTTTGTTACCAATCAGCGCCGTGACAGTCCGCTCCGCGGTCCCTCTGATTTAAATAACATCCGCAACAACCCGCTGACTCCTCGCGATCCAACGAAACCAGCCGATACCCCTTTCTTCGGCTCTGTGGCCTCCTACCCGAAAAACCCACCTTCCGACAATTCATGGGATGATGCCGGGCGCGAAGAACTCATGCGGAAAATCATTCACCTAGTTGCCTTTCAATCCAAAACCTTCCGCATCGTCGTCTCTGGAGAAGCTCGCGATCAGAAAGGAAAATTGATGAGCCGTGCTACTCGTGAATACCATTATTCTATCGAACCCGAGCGGGACAGTCTTGGCGTCGTCATTCCCGGCGGCACTCCCCGAATCATGAAGCATTATGAAAAATCTCTTTAGGAATATTGCTTTTTCGGCTTTTCTTGGCCTCCCTCTAGGCGCGCAAGAACCGGAAAAATTCGGTTTTCTGAACATCGTAAACCTCATCCCGCACGAGAAATCCTGCGATATTGAAATAGGCGGCAAACAACTTGTCCCTGCCGGTCTCAAATCCGGGACGGATACAGGTTGGTTTGTTGTCCCGGCGGGCAAAAAGAGCATTTCAATTTCTCTAACTGATCTGGATGGCGCCTCTGGAGAAATCGAGCTTATCGACAACGTCAGCAGCCTTGTCGCCATCTACCTCCAGCCCGACCCTCGCCGTAAAACGGATGGCAAGCCTTTCCCTCCCAAGATCCGCATTAAGAGCTTTTCCGCTTACGATACTAAAGCGTTCGGCCTTAAATTTGTATCGCTTTGCCCCAAAGACAATCGTTTCCAGATCGGTCCCCACAAACTTGACCTCAAACAATTCCAGTCCGAGGACATACCCAATTGGACTGGAGGAGGATTTGAAATTCTGCACAACGGCAAATCCGTCGGCAACGTTCCCGGAAATCAGGAGAAGGGCTCTTATTACCTACTCGTCGCCACTGATCACCAAGGAAAATTTGCCAGCGTCATCACTAATTGTGACAAGCAGCAACTTCCCCCATGGATGAAAAAAGACCCATCCAAAGCTGCTCCGCCCGCTGTTAAAAGCACACCATCGCAACCATGAAAACCATCATTGGACTTCCACTCATTATTATGGGCTCAACGCTGCTCCATGCAGGTGGTATCAACGTTATCCATCTCGGCCCTCAGGATGTAATCAAATTCCAAGTCAGCGCCGAAGGTGCCAGTCAGGAATTTGACCTTGCGCACGCTGAAGTCACGGGACCATTCATCCTGCCTGAAAAAAATGCCACGATCAAAGCTATTGGTAAAGAGCTGCCAGACTTGGAAATCCCAGCTACTGATAAGAACCAGCTGGCTATTCTTGCGCCCGGCCCTGAAGGCTACAAATGGCAACTCCAGCCTAGTCAGCCCACCGAAGAAAAATGGGGATTCCGCGTGATAAATCTTAGCTCCGAAACCGCAAAACTTCTTCAGAAAGGTGGCGGGATAAGTGAAATACTTGCCGGCACCGACACGATCATAGAGGTCAATAAATCCGCGCAAATTAGCGTCAAAATCCAAGACTCGATCAAAAAATCATACGAAGGCGACGAACCCTGCGCCGTCGTGGCTCTCCTTTACCGGGAGAACAACGAGTGGCAAATTCTCTTCGTCCAAGACCATTGAAATTCTGATTCCAAGCTAAATACCCCAAAGTTCTCGTCCGTTTTCTTCAACCCGCTCCAGCATCCCTGCTCCCATCTCTTCTGCGAATTTCTCCGCGATTCTTCCCAAGTTACCGGGGTGATTGACCCCTTCCTCCAGACGAAACGTTACATACCCCGCCGGCGGCATCATCTCCGGCGCATCGGTTTCCAACAGAATCCGGTCTTGCGGCAGTTTTCTGAACATCGCCAGCACCTTCCATTTTCGTTCATGCAGGAAATGTCCGGAAAAAGAAAAATACGCTCCTTTTTTCGCCAACCTCTCCGCGACTTCGATAGATCCGCCAAATGAGTGCATCAGGAATTTTTCCGGCCATTCCACCATCATGTCCATCACTTCGAACAGTTCCTTCCATGCTTTCAGGCAATGGATCGTCGCGACCCTGCCAGTCGCCACTGCGATCCCGATCTGTTTCAGAAACAACTCCCGCTGTAGATCCATTCGCGGCGTATCCACCCAGGCGTCCAGCCCGATTTCTCCCAATGTCGCCCGCGCGTCCTGCTCTAAAATTTCCTTCAGCCTCGTTTCCCAACCCTCCTCCACCGTATCAGCAAACCACGGGTGCACCCCGTAGGCCGGGAAAATAAACCCGCTGAAATTTCGTGCCATATCCGCCACCTTCTCCCAATCCCGCTCCCGCGTCGCGTTGACAACACAGCCCTCAATCCCCGCATCCTTCATCTCTCCAATGATTTGCCCGACCGACCTTCCAAACCGACCGCTCTGCAAATGGTTGTGCGAATCAAACAGCCTCATTTGATAAAGCTTATAATATCCCCCACAAAGCGGCGATTCGAATCATTTTCCGACGCCATTTCCTCGCTGCATTCTCCGCGCTTCACCCTTCACTGAATTTCGTTCCGCCCGACCGCCAGCTCCGAATTTTCGCCCGATTCCCGCACTTGCGTCCCCGCGCTCCCCAGTGTATCCACCCTCCCCTTAGTCCCCAGCGGGCATACCCAAATTTCTCATGATCAAGTGGATTCTCCAAAAAATCGTCGGCAGTAAGAACCAGCGTGAAATACGCCGCATTCGCCCGACCGTTGCCCGCATTGTCGAAATCGAGGAAGCACTCCAACTCGAGCCTGAGGAAAAACTCCGCGAACTCACCGCCAAATGGCAGGCTCATCTCGCCCGCTACCACGATCTCAATGCCCCGGCAAAACCCCTCATCGAGCAAATGTCCGCCGAGGATCTCGCCACCGCCGCCGAGGCCATCGAGAAACGCTTCAAGGCACTTCGCGAGGAATTCCCCGCCCTTCCCGCCAATGTCCGCCCGACCCCGGAATCCATCGAGCAAGCCAAAGCCGCCTTCCATGAAATAGAATCCGATTTCCAAAAAGCCCGCGCGAAATACCTCGAGCAAATCCTCCCCGATGCATACGCCGTCGTGAAAAACGGAGCCCGCCGCATGTGCGGAACCACCATCCAGGTCAGTGACCATCCCATCGATTGGGAAATGGTCCACTTCGATGTCCAGCTTGTTGGTGGCATCGCCCTGCACCGCGGAATGATCGCGGAAATGCAGACTGGCGAAGGCAAAACCCTCGTTGCCACCCTGCCTGTTTACCTGAACGCACTTACCGGACTCGGCGTCCACGTCATCACCGTCAACGACTACCTCGCCAAGCGCGACTCCGATTGGATGGGCTCCCTTTTCCGCTTCCTCGGTCTCACCGTCGGCTGCATCCAGAATCAAATGGCTCCCTGGGACCGCCGCACCGAATACGCCTGCGACATCACCTACGGAACCAATGCCGAATTCGGCTTCGACTATCTCCGGGACAACGGCATGGCTTCCACCAAGGACGAGCAGGTCCAGCACGGCCACTAC
Organism: Akkermansiaceae bacterium; assembly: GCA_014379305.1. Taxonomy (GTDB): domain Bacteria; phylum Verrucomicrobiota; class Verrucomicrobiia; order Verrucomicrobiales; family Akkermansiaceae; genus Luteolibacter. Next base: position 12,113 of record JACMMB010000264.1, on the reverse strand, counting down.
TTTGCAATCATTGATGAGGTCGATTCCATCCTCATCGATGAAGCCCGCACCCCGCTCATCATTTCCGGCCCGACCTCGCTTTCCACCCACCAGTTCGACAAATACAGGCCCCTCGTCGATCAACTTGTCAAACGCCAGACAGAACTTTGCAACGACTTCGCCGCCGAAGCGAAAAAACTCGCCGACGCCGGTGATCTCGATGCCGCCGGACGCCTGTTGTTCAAAATCAAGCTCGGGCAACCCCGCAACCGCATGCTCATGCGCTTCATGGAAGAGCCGGAAAACCGCCGCCTGATGGAGAAAACCGAGCTTTCTTTCTACCAGGACGCACAGAAAAAAGACCTTTTCGAAATCAAAGAGGAACTCTACTTCGTCATCGATGAAAAAGGGAACGACTCCGACCTCATGGAAATGGGCCGTGAGTTTCTTTCCCCCGGGGATCCCGAATCCTTCACTCTTCCCGATCTAGGCACCCTCTTCGCCGACATCGATAATGACGCGGCCCTCACCCCGGAGCAAAAAATCGCCACCAAAGAGGTTTCCCAGCAACGCATGGATACCCAGGCCGAGAAAATCCACAACATCTCCCAGCTGCTCAAGGCTTACTGCGTTTACGAAAAAGACATCCAGTATGTCGTTAAAAACGGCAAAGTCATCATCGTCGATGACAATACCGGCCGTGAAATGCCGGGCCGCCGCTGGTCCGATGGCCTCCACCAAGCGGTCGAAGCGAAGGAAGGCGTCGCCATCGAGAAGGAAACCCAAACCTTCGCCACCATCACCATTCAGAATTACTTCCGCCTTTATGAGAAACTTGCCGGCATGACCGGAACTGCGGAAACCGAAGCCGCCGAGTTTCATGACATCTATCGCCTCGATGTCCTCCCGATTCCCACCAATACCTCCAACGTCCGCATCGACGAAAACGACCAGGTTTTCAAAACCCGACGCGAAAAATTCAACGCCGTCATCGCCAAAATCCAGGAAGCCCACGACAAAGGCCAGCCGGTCCTCTGCGGCACCGCCTCCGTTGAAGCCTCCCAAACGCTCGCCCGTTTGCTCCAGCGTGCGAAAATTCCCCACTCCGTCCTCAACGCGAAATTCCACGAACAGGAAGCGGAAATCATTTCCCAAGCCGGCCAACCGGGTTCCGTGACCGTCTCCACCAACATGGCCGGACGGGGGACCGACATCAAACTGGGCAAAGGCGTGCCTGAAGTGGGCGGACTCTTCGTCATCGGCACCGAGCGCTACGAATCCCGTCGCGTTGATCGCCAGCTCCGTGGCCGCTGCGCCCGCCAAGGCGATCCCGGCCGCTCCCAATTCTTTATTTCCTTCGAGGATGACCTGATGCGGAACTTCGCCGCGGCGGACAAAATGACCGCCATGATGGAGCGTTTCGGCATGAAAGACGGTGAAGCCCTCGAGCATTCCTGGCTTAACAGATCCGTGGAAACCGCCCAGAAACGCGTCGAGCAACGCAACTATACCTGGCGGAAGCGTGTCCTCGACTTCGATGACGTGATGAACAAACAGCGCGAAGTCGTCTACGGCTATCGCAACGAGGTTCTCGGCACCGAAACACCTCGCGATCTCGTCAACGAAATCATCGAAGAAACCATTCCCGCCAAGGTGAACGAATTCCTGCTGGACCGCGACCACAACTCTCCAGACTACACCGAGCTGCTTGGCTGGGTCAACGCGACTCTCCCGATCAGTGTCGATGCACAGGATTTGGCCGTCAGCCAGACCCCTGACCAGGTCGCGGAATTTCTAGTTTCCAAAGTTAAGGAAACCTATGAAATCAAAGTCGGCAACCTTCCTTACGAGGTTCTCGATCAGGAGGAACGCCGCATGGTCCTCGTCGCCATTGACAAGCTCTGGCAAGCCCACCTTTACAATATGGACGCCCTCCGGGAAGGAGTCGGCCTTCGCGCCCAAGGCCAGAAGGACCCGCTGATCGAGTATAAGAACGAAGCCTACAATCTCTTCGTCACCCTCATGGACGCGATCAAGCAGGAAGCGCTCACCAATCTCTTCCGCTCCGCCTCCAATCTTGAGGATTTCCTCAAGCAGCTGCACAGTCAGCCCCGGCAATTGCAGAGCGGCGAGTCCGAGCTAACCCACGCAAACATGGCCTCAAGTGGCAGCCTCGAAAACATCGACCCTTCCCAGCTCGAATCTTCCGCAGGCACCCAACTCAAACTGAATCTTCCGAAACGCAAACCCAGCTTTGCCATCGAAACCGCAGGCCGCAACGCCCCTTGCCCCTGCGGTTCCGGGAAAAAATTCAAGCAGTGCTGCGGTAAGGATGCGTAAGCATTCTTGTTTCTCACCGATAAAAACAAAACTCCGCCACGACCTTTCCCCCGATCAGATGCTCTTGGATAATTCTTTCCAATACCTGGGGCGAACAGGAGTGGTACCAAACGCCTTCGGGATACACCGCTGCCACAGGACCTTTCATACAGATCCGCAGGCAATCCGCTTTGCTCCGCAGAACCACGTTTTCCGCCGAGCCTGACAAGCCCAGTTCTCTCAGTCGCCGTTTCAGAAACTCCCATGATTCCGCCCCCGCCGCAGGGTCGCAACACTTTGCCTCAGTCGGTTGCGCACAAAGGAAAATATGGGTTTTCGCCCTCTCCAGGCCCAAATCCGCCACACATTTCCGCAGGTCCGCTTCCATGGCAATAATTTGACCTTTTCCCTTAAAACTGAACACTGAAAAGGGACCGCCTCAGAGCCGTATTGCATGTCATGAGAAATTCCGCCCTGCTCATCACACTTGCCCTGGGTGCCGGTCTCATCGGCTTCGCCTTCTGGCAAAGCTCCCGGCACGGGTTTGCCGAGGTGAAATTCGATGGCTTCCAAGCCGCCGATTTCCAATTGGAAATGAAAGCAAATGCAAAGCCGGACCTGCGTTTCCATTTCCTCTCCGCCTGGCAGGTGAATCAAATACCAATAGCAGCTTCCTTCGACATGCCCCTCGGCTCTGAAAACGGGGCACTGGTCTATAACGCCCAGAAATTCTGGGAAATGAACGACAGACGCGGCGGTCATCATACCGGCGACGACCTCAACGGCATCGGCGGCATGAACACCGATCTCGGCGACCCCGTTTTCGCTGCCGGGGATGGCTTGGTGGTGTTTACGGGTGAGCCTTCGCCGGGCTGGGGAAATATCATCATCCTCGCGCATCGGGATTTTGAAGGAAGCCCGATCCACACGATGTACGCCCATCTGTTGAACATCGAAATCACACTTGGATCGCTTGTGGGAAGAGGAATGAGGATCGGTTCCGTTGGCTCCGCCAGCGGCCATTATCCCGCACACCTCCACTTTGAGATGCGCGGTAGCGATGGCATCGACATTGGCGCGGGCTACGCCATGAAGCCGCTGAACCGACTGGATCCCGCGACTGTCATTGCCGCTCTCCACGATGCGGACCAGAGCGGCATCTCGCCCGCAGTTCTCGCAATCACCAGCGCTCCTGAAAAGATTCCGGTGCTGAAGGAATGACTTGAGTAAATCCTGCCTAGATTCCGGTAATAACCTGCAGCTCTGGAAGCTGTTTTTTCAGCTCCGCGATGACAGCTTCGGAAACTTCGGTCTGCCACAAATAGAGCCGCTTGAGCTTCGGCAGAGCGACGAGTTTTTTAACTCCGGCATCCGACACTTTTGTACCGAAAAGATTGATCGATTCTAAATTTTTGAGCTTTAACAGCGTATCGAGTGAGGCGTCGCCAATTGCCGTTTCGCAGAGACGGATCATCCGCAGGTTTCCAGCCGGGGCCAGCAGCGCCACCGAACGATCCGTAATGCTGGTCGCGGAAAGATCCATGGAAACCATTTTGGGAATGACGGGTCCGAGCTTCGCGAAATTCTCATCGGTCAGATTGTTCCGCAGGGAAACCGCGGTAAAAGTGAGATTCGCGGATTCCTGCGATTCGAAGGCCAAGCCGCCCGGGAATTCCGCACTCAGATCGGCAACGATCTTCTGCAGGTTTTCGGTGAGCGCGTCGGTTTTCTCCCCGCTTTGCGGCTGCTTGCCATTCGATGTCTTGGTTTGCGTGATATCCGCCTTTCCAAGGCTGTGATCTTTATTGAAATCCGCAGCCATGTTGAGTTTGGCAATGGCTGCCCTGACTTCGTCATTGAGTGCGAGTTCGCCGACTTTCTTGACCGGATCGGCTCCTTGATCAATCCACCATTTCACGATCAGGAGTTCATGATCCTCGATCTGGGGTTTGCCTTCGGGCGGCATGTGCTCCTCGTCATCGTCGGGAAGTTCAGCCCGAATGATCATGTTGCTGTCGGAGGCATTGCCGGCTTCCAATGCAGATCCTTCCTTACCGCCCTTCACCAAAAGGTCGAAGGTGTCCATCCTCAGCTTGCCTTTGGAATTTCCTTCCTTGTGGCACTTGATGCATCGCGATTCCAGGATCGGGTGAATGATGTCCGCATAGACCACCTGGCTCTCCAAAGGCATCGTATCTTTGGGTTTCTCCTTCGGTTCAAGGCCCAGCACCCCTCGAATCGGATCCGGCGCGTATTTTACCAGATGGTCGCTCCCGTGAGTGAGCGAGCCACCGTTGTGACTTGCGTAGCCCATCACTCCGACCGTGCTCAGGAGAAGAATTTGAAAAGGAAATTGCGACGCATGCAGAGCCACCGTCCAGGTCTTGACGATATAAGTCAGCACCGCCGCGCTGGCGAAAGCCAAGCCTCCCCACAAATGCAGCTCCGCAATCTCGCTGCCTTCAAACCCTCCACCGTGATACATCAGAAATCCCGCAAGCACGGCGATCACGGCACTGACCGCACCCGCCGCCATCGGCACAAGGTTGTCGTTGCGCTTCTGTTTCGTGAATACTGCGGTGATTTCCTGGAGCAAGATTAGCGCGAAAATTCCGATTGGAAGGTGCAGCACCACCGGATGGAAGTGACCGAGAAATCTTACCAGGTCCGGCATCCTGTCACCATCCGGTTCTCCCGCGAGAAGCGGCATTGAGGCCATCCCCGCAATGGTCAGAAGCCCGATAAGCGTGATGGTCCAAGGGCGGTTTTTTTTACCAGCGCGGTGATCGAGGTTAATTTCAGGAGCCATGAATAAAGGGTTTGGCTGAGAATGATTGGGGAGGCGCGGAAATCAAACGTCAATCGTCACACCATTGCTTTTGCTGGATTTACCCATCGCGCTGCCTTTGTTTTTCCCAAGGAAGCGCAGCCAACTGCGCAAATCATAACCAAGATAAAGAGTGCATTTGAGGAAAATCGCCAAGGCGACTCCCTCATCAATAAACGGAATCGGATCCGGTATCGGACCCGCAGTCACCAAATACAATCCAGAGAGGATGGCGCCAAGCCATGCGAATTTTCGTTTCATTGACGTAATCTGATACGCATCCCCCGGAACACAACTTTCCGGCTTTCTAAATTGAGGCTGCTCGGAAAAAACATCAACGCTTTCGAAGGATGTTTTCTGAATTATCCGCAAAGCCGGCGAAAACCATTTCCCCCCCTTCACTCATTGTCACGGTAAGCCCTCCGGTATGCTTCTGGTCAATCAAAAGAATGCCCTTTTTCTTCCAATCCTTTCGCTGAAGATCACGCAGAAAATCTGTTTTTTCACCTGGTGGTCGCGCAATGACGATAGCCTGCGGATCTACGGCGGCAACGAATGCTCCGGTCAGGCTCAAGTCGCTTTCATGATTTCCTGTTGCGATCACATCCGCGCCGAGATCCATTCCACCATCCAGCAGGGCCTGCTCGGTGATGCGACCCGCATCACCCAACCACAGAATTCTCCACCCGCGCCAATGCATTCTGAAAACCAACACCCGGTCGCCCCCGACCGTGGCAGAAACTCCATCAAAAGGAGAATGCAGAATTTCCGCCCACACCTTGTTTCCCAGGTCGATACGGTCACCAATCCGCGGTCGGATCACCCGTGCTCCACTCTTGGAAAATTCGATCCACCCCGCCACTTCCTCCGCCATCGCCACTTGCCTGATGGAAATCATCTGCTTCATCAGTTCCGGCCCGGCCGCATGTCGGGAATCCGAACGGGTGAAGATTACCGAGTCCGGCTCTATTCCAAGCCGCCGCAAAGACGGCCCAACCTCATTTTCCAAACCGCGCTCCCCTCCCGCGTCGATTATTACGGCGTTTCTAGTAACTGACGCGAAGCATGCCGACGAGGCTCCGTAATCAAGATCATAGATTACCAGCGTATCTTCCTTGGGGAACCGCGTCGCCGCCCAAGCGCCTGGTATCGAAGCGAAGCTTTCGGCGGTTTTGACACAGGCAAGCGCCACCCAGGCATTCTTCCGGTTCATGAACACCACCCCGTCCTCCCAGACCGGATGCATTAGCGCGGAAATCAATGCGACCGCCGACAGGACATACACTTGCGCACCAAGTGCCACCGTGGCGAAGATTGAAATCGGGGACACCATTCCGAAATGGATGATCGTCAGCGGGACCGAGCCTATCGTTGCCGCCGCCGAAACCGCAACCGCCTCGGCCAGTTTTTGCCGAAATCCCAGCCACCACCTTTGCCCCCGGCTCATTTCCCGCAAGGGCATGAAAAGATCTTCCTTGGCGATCCACTCGAAGCATTGGCGCGCCCAACCTGTAGCCAAACCAATCGCTGCGACGACTCCGTACGAAAGTTGCACCCCCGGCATCCTTATGATTCTTACGTCATAAAGCATCGAAACCAATAAAACCAACCCCAGCGAATTGAGAAGATCGCTGCGTCTGCGCAGTGCGAATGCTCCGAGGAAAACCGCGCCCATCCATCCCGCTCGCAAAGCGGCCGGGCCGTTTCCGGTGAGCCATACATAAACGAACATCGCCATGATAATCAGCGGAATCGCCCACCGGCGCGCGATATTCAGCCATTTCAAAACCAGCCAAACCATGCTGCCCACCATCGCAACGTGGAACCCGCTCACCGAAAAGACGTGCAGCGTCCCGCTCTCGCGAAAACTTCTCACCAGCTCCAGCGAGTCCGGCGCCCTCTCGCCGATCACCACCGCACGAATCACTTTGGCCGCCAGGCTATCTTCCTCCAAACCTGCGGTAATCCCCTCGCGGAAACCTTGCTTCACCCCGGCGGCCCATTCTGAAAACGGGCCGATCCACCTTTCCGCCCGCATTTCGTCCGCCCTGAATATCGCAACCACACCTTCGGTTCTCAGCCGCTTTGCGCGGTCGAGAGTCCCCGGATTTCTTTCCGAATCGAGCCGATGAAACGTCCCGATTGCCCGCAACTCGGTTCCTGCGGGAGGAGGCGAGCCCGCACCCATCCATCGCACTTTCCTGCCTTCAAGCTCTTTTCCGTAAAGCCGCACGGCCGAGCTCCACCGTCCATTTTCACCAATCGCATCTTCGGTGGTTCGGCCTTCGATGCCGCGCAATCCCAGTTTGGAAAAACTCTCCTCCTCCGCTGCTTGCCGACGGTCCTGCCATTGGTTCATTCCCAGCAAAAAGAGGGATAGCATCGCAGCCAGAACACCACATTTCCATCCGCTGGCAATGACGACAATTGCCACAAAGATCCCCATAGCCACAAAGCCAGCCCAGCTCTGCCAAGCACTCAAGGCGATGACTGCCACCAAGCCTGCGGCCATCACGAACAAAGGCCGCTTTACCCAAAACCGCCTGAGCACTGCAGCCATATTTCACTAGGCCATGCCCCATTCATGCAGCTTGTTACGCGCATTTGCGGCGTGGCGTGTTTGCGGGAACTGCTCCATCACCTGTTCCATGATCGCCACGGCGGCAGCGCGGTCGGCCGTATCCTCATCATAGATTTCCGCGAGGCGGAACATTAAAAATGCCGCGTCACTTTCCTCCCACTCCTGCCCCTCGATAACCTCGCGGAGCGTTAGTATCGCCGCAGCGGGATCCTCCAGATGTGTCCTTTGAATCTTTGCGATTTCCGTCCATGGCATTCGGTTCCGTGGATCTTTTTCGGCCGCTATTTTGAAAGCCTCGATCGCCTCATCCCACTCGCCTTGCGCGACCAGCACCCGCGCGGCGTGCAACAGATCCTTTTCCACCATCTCTCCACTGTCGTAAACCGCATGCGTCAGTTTCTCCGCGACCCTTGGCAATATCTGCGTTACGAACACAATGCCGACCAACCCCGCACTCAGAAAGGCCAATAAAATCCCATTGAAAACCCGCTGCCCCTCAATGGTATGCATCCTCGTTTTCAACTCCGGCATCTGCTCATCAGGATCGCCAGTGTCATACAGTTTTTCGATCCGTTGCTCCAGCTCCCGCGCCTCGTCTCCTGTTTTATAAAACATGAACCAACTACCACCCACCAGGAGTATGAGGAAGCCCATAGCGATAACCTTGATCATGAAGCACCAATTTGACCATCCGGTTAGCTGCGAAAAGCAAAATCTCAGCTCTTCAAATGTTCCTCACAATATTCCTTGCCATCATCCGCCATGCGGAAATGTAACTCCGGATCAGAAACCTCTGTCCGTCCGCAATTCGCGCATTCGTGAAAAGCCTCCCCGGAGGTCTTCTTTTTCTGCGTGAACTTCTTATTCCGGCCAGCGGCTTCAATGACCCTCGCCTGCCCCCGCATCGCCGGAATTCCCGCCCACATCAGATAGTTTCCGAATCCAAGCAGTAGAAAACCGATATACCAAGGCTGCGCAAGCAGACCAAGCAGCAGAAATCCGCCGCCGATAAAGCCCAGCCATCTCACCTGCACCGGGAGTATGAAAAACATCAGAAACTCCACCCGCGGATGCAGCGTCGCGAAGGCGAAGAACGCCGAAGTATAAACAAAGAACCCGCTACCGGGCATCGGATTTGCATATAAAAAATTCGCCGCCAGCAGGCCGATGAATCCCGCATAATAAAACATCGTCGCCCTGAACACCCCCCAGGACTGCTCCAGGCTGTCGCTCATCATGAAAGACACCATTACCATGAAAAACAGAAACACCACCGCGAAGGCTCCCTGCCCCCCGAAGCCACTGGTGGAAAACAGGAACGTGACCAATCTCCACAACTCTCCGGAGAAAATTTTCGCCCGGTCAAACTCCAGGAGCTGGCCAATCTCCGGTCTCACGATTTGCAGTAGGAAGACCATCACATGAAACAGCGCATAATACCTCAGCAAACCCGGAAACGACAGCCAGCCCAATTTTCTCTCGTATTTATTCAGAAGCTCCATCGGCGGAGACCCTTCCCCACTCCAGTCCGATTGACAAGCTCCACCCGCCTCTGCAATGTCTGCCCGTGTCCGAAACCGTCCTGCACTCCCCGCTTGAGGCAATCCACATTGCCCTCGGTGCCCGCCTCATTCCTTTTGGCGGATGGTCGATGCCCGTGCAATACACTTCGATCCTCACCGAGCATGCCGCGGTTCGCGAGAAAGCCGGCGTCTTTGATATCTCACACATGGGTCAGGTCTTTGTCACAGGTGAAAACTCCATTGCCTACCTCAATAGACTCCTCACCAACAACCTCGAAACACTATCTCCTGGCCAAGGCCAATACACTCTCATGCTGAACGGGAATGGCGGTATCATCGACGACCTCATCGCCTACCGGATTTCCGAAACCGAAACCCTGCTGGTGATTAACGCCTCAATGATCCCCGAAGACGTCGCCTGGATGGAAAAACATCTGATGCCGGGGGTCGCCGTCCGCAACGAATCCGATGCGTGGGCTGGCCTCGCGATCCAAGGCCCCGACGCTACTCAAATCTTCCATAAGTTATTCCCGGCTGACACCTTGCCGCCCCGCAACGGGATTGCCTATCTGGGCACCGGCGAGATCGTATGCCGGACTGGCTACACCGGTGAGGACGGCTATGAATTCTTTTGTCCCGCCGGGCAAGGCGGTGCCTTCTTCGAAAAATTCATCGCCGCCGGAGCCACTCCCTGCGGCCTCGGCGCACGTGATACCCTGCGCCTTGAAATGGGTTATCCTCTCAATGGCAACGATCTCTCTCCGCAGCGCTCCCCCATTGAAGCCGGACTCGGCTTCTTCGTCGATTTGGGAAAACCCGACTTCATCGGTCGCGATGTCCTGTTATCCCAGAAAGAAAACGGCCCTTCTCACAAGCTGGCTGGCATCCGGCTCACCGAAAAAGGGCCTCCCCCACGCCCCCATTATCCCGTCCTCGATCCGGCGGGCGAGGTTCTCGGCGAGCTTTCAAGCGGCGTCCTTTCTCCCACCCTGAACTTGGGCATCGGCATGGCTTATCTCCCTGCCGAACATGCCAAAATCGGCACCCCGCTCCTGATCGATATCCGCAGTCGCCATTTCAAAGCCGTCACTGTCAAAAAACCTTTCCTTAAAAAATCAAAATAGCCATAAAGCAACATCATGAGCGCCTCCGATATCCCCGCCGATCTACTCTTCAACACCTCTCACGAATGGCTCCGTCTGGACGGTGAGACCGCCACCGTTGGCATTAGCGACCACGCCCAAGCCGAGCTCACCGATGTCGTCTTCGTCGAACTTCCCGCCCTCGGAAAAACCGTTGATTCCGGAGATCCCACCGCCGTCGTCGAGTCCGTTAAAGCGGCATCCGACATCTATGCCCCCGGCTCCGGTGAGGTAGTGGAGGTGACTCCCGCAGTGGAAGCCGACCCATCATTGGTCAATACCGACCCCTACGGTGCCGGCTGGATATTCAAACTTAAAATTTCCAAACCCGATCAGGTCTCCTCCCTTCTTAGCCCCGCAGCATACGGGGAAATGATCGGATGAGCTTCTGAGGCTTAGTGCTGATATTTACGCTTGAAGCGGAGGGCGGCACTTTGCTTGGCAATGATACCTTGCAAATAAGCAACCTCTTCGGAGTCCATGCTGTGTTCGATCGTAAGCAACTTTTCCTCGGCGCGATTGATCGCCTCTTCGGTGGCTTTCTCGTCGATTTCAGCTTCGCCAAGCGCCATATCAGTGAGGACAACGGTCTTGTCATGTGAGACTTCCGCGAAGCCGGAGCCGATCGCCAGGGTAATCACCTGGCCATTATGCAGATATCGGAGTTCGCCCGGCTTGAGCGCGGTCACCAAACCCGCATGGCTTGGCAGGATTCCCATTTCCCCATCAGCGCCGGGCAGATAGACGTTATCGACGGTATCAGAAAAGATTTTTTTCTCTGGCGTGACGATTTCGAGGTGGAGCGGCATAGAAGTTTGCTGGTTGGAAGTTTTCAGCTTTCAGGCCCAGCCTCGGAATTTCTTCCTAAAAACTGAACGCTGAAAACCATTAAACTTAAGTTAGTCACGGGAAACGGTGTCGATCCCGCCTTTCATGTAAAAGTTTCCTTCGGAAACATCATCCCATTTTCCGTCGAGAATTTCGGCAAAACCTTTAACTGTGTCTTCAACCTGAACCAGAACGCCGGGAACGTTGGTGAAAACCTCTGCGACATGGAATGGTTGGGTCAGGAAACGCTGGATTTTCCGCGCGCGGAAGACGGTCATCTTGTCCTCATCGTTGAGCTCGTCCATGCCGAGAATCGCAATGATATCCTGAAGGTCCTTGTAACGCTGGAGCACCATCTGCACGCCGCGGGCAACGCGGTAGTGTTCTTCACCGACAATTTCAGGAGCAAGAGCTTTCGAGGTTGAGGAAAGCGGGTCGACGGCCGGGAAGAGGGCTTGCTCGGCGAGGGAACGTTCAAGCGTGACCGTGGAGTCAAGGTGGGCGAAGGTGTTTGCCGGCGCGGGATCGGTCAAGTCATCCGCAGGCACGTAAACGGCTTGGAGGGACGTGATCGAGCCCTTGTTAGTGGAGGTGATCCGCTCCTGCAGGCCGGCCATTTCTTCGGAAAGGGTTGGTTGATAACCCACGGCGGAAGGGGTCCGGCCGAGCAGGGCGGAAACCTCCGAACCGGCTTGTGAGAAACGGAAGATGTTATCGACAAAGAGCAGCACGTCCTGGTTTTCCTCATCACGGAAATACTCCGCCATCGTCAGGGCGGAAAGGGCCACGCGGAGACGGGCGCCCGGAGGCTCGTTCATCTGGCCGTAGACCAGAGCCACCTTCGACTCCTCGAGATTATCGACGTTGATAACCCCGGACTCCATCATTTCATGGTAAAGGTCGTTGCCTTCGCG
>JACMMB010000263.1 GCA_014379305.1 Akkermansiaceae bacterium | reverse complement strand
TTTTGCCAAACGTCTCGCCAAAGCCCGTCAGATACTCGACGAATCCAAAGCGATGGCGCCCTGCCCTGCCTGGTGGTCGACAAGAATGATAGTAGGGAGGGGCGAAAATATGAGTCCTGTGGAATTCGAAAAGCTCTTTCAAGCCGCCAAGGCTATCGAACCCGCATTCCAAGAGCATGACTTCCAACAGGCCATTTACCTCCTGCCCCGTTGGGCTGGGAAAGCGGGAGATTGGGAAGCAGCTGCAGAACGCGAAATCGCCCGCCCCGGTGGACTGGGCCATGCCGGCTACGCAAAAGTCCTCTCATCCGTATTGGGCTACGGTGCCTATGGTTTCATTTTCGCCGAATCCAAAGCCTCTTGGCCACTGGCAGAAAAGGGATTCGAAGAGCTGAGGACCACTTATCCTAATTCAAAAAGAATCCTCAACGACTATGCCTACGTCGTATCGGTCAAGGGCGACGACAAACCTGCGTTGAAACGCCTGCTGGAAGAAATAGGCCCTGACTTCATCGCAGCGAGATGGAGAGACTCACCCGAATACTTTGAAAAAATGAAGATCTGGGCGAATAAGCCGAATTGACGCTGTTTTTGGCAATACCTGCCATTGCTGGGGAAAGATCTCGTCCCGTTGACGATATTGATACCAAAATCATTGAATTTTCTCATATTGACGAAGAAATTGATGGTCAATTTGAAGAAACTTGACGTTTGTTGATGAAGTAGCTGTTTCCGTTAAAGGTATTGATTTCAAAAATAAAGGAATCGTGGTGTCTGTTGGAGAAATCGACTGTCGGTTGAATAAATCGAGGACTGCGTTGAAGAAAATTATGTGTCCAACGGGGAAATGGATTCCTCCGGCAAGGAGATGGTAAGCTCGGTGTTGGGGAAAAAGAGCGGCGTCGCTTTTTATCCCCGGGAGAGGAGGGGTTTGGGGACTTCGATGACTTTTCCCTGATGGGAGAGGAAGAAGCGGTCGGAGTCCTGGGGCTTGATGATGTGGCCGCCGGTGAAGCTGCCGAAGGCGGGGAGGGTGAGGCGGTTTCCGCGCAGATGGAAGCATGGGAGGCGCAGGGAGGTGTTTTTCCCGTCAGGGATTCTGAGGATGGGATGGATGTGGCCGCAGATGTTGAAATGGGCGGGTGAGGCGTCTTCGGGATTGTGGATGATGCGGATGGTGTCGAGATCGAGGTGGGCGGGCTGGTGGAGATGGGGCGGGAGGGTTTTGATTTTACGGTCGTGGTTGCCCATGACGAGGGTGAAGGGGATGAGGATTTCGGCGGTGAATTTCAGGAAGGTTTCGAGGAGTTCCCCGGTGAAGCCGGAGGCGGCGTGGAAGAGATCGCCGGCGATGACGAGGTGATCGGGCCGGTGGTCGAGGATGAGCTTGGAAAGGCGGGCGAGGTCCCGGGCGGTATCGCCTTCGGGGACGGGGAGGCCATGGGCGCGGAAGGCGGCGGATTTCCCGAGGTGGAGATCGGCGGCGAGGAGGTGGGTTTTCGTTTCCGCCTCAATGAGGAGGGCGTGATCGGAGAGGAGCCGGAGGGGAGGATGCGGGGGTTGGAGAAGGAGCATGGTGAGCACGGGTCGCAAGTGCTGAATGGCCGGGACGAAATCCTAGGGGATGCCGATGTCCTCGTTCCAGAGCTCGGGCCTGGCCTGGATGAAGCCGGTCATGATGGCGATGCAGGAGGGATCGTTGATAACTTCGAGTTTGACGCCGCTGGCCTTTAGGTGTTCCTCGGCGCCCAGGAAGGTCCGGTTTTCACCGATGATGATGCGGGGGATTTTATAGAGGAGGATGGCGCCGCTGCACATGGGGCAGGGTGACAGGGTGGTGTAGAGGACGCATTCGCGGTAGATGGAGGCGTGGAGGCGGCCGGCGTTTTCAAGGGCATCCATTTCCCCATGGAGGACGGTGCTGCCTTTCTGGATGCGGCGGTTGTGGCCGCGCCCGATGATTTTCCCATCATGCACGATGACGCTGCCGATGGGGATGCCACCTTCCTTCAGGCCGATGAGGGCCTCGTCAACTGCGGCTTGCATGTAGCGATCCATATGGAAGAATCTAGTCCTCCGCAGAGGAATCGTCGAGAGTCGTGACGGGGAATTTCAGCGGACAGGTTCAGGTTGATAATATTATGCCAAAGGTGCGTTTAGCGGGGTCGGTCAAAGGCGAGAGGGATCCAAACAGGGAGAGCCGGGCAAGATTGCTCTACCAGCTGTTCAGCAAGGGCTGGGATATCTACAACTCGAATGGCGACCAGCGGATTTCCCTTTCAAATATTGAGCGGAAGATCATCGAGTCGGATGCGTTTGTGTTCACGCCGGGGGCTTCGCTGGAGGATTTGTTCAAGGCGATTTCGATTTTCGTGGGCTACCAGACGCTGGACCGGAATTTGCAGGCGAAGCCGACGATTCTCCTGAACACGGATTCATCATGGAACGGGCTGTATGGGCTATTGAACCACCTGAATGTGATGGGCACGGTGAAACAGCAGCCGCGGGATTATTTGCTGGAGGCGGCGCATGTGGAGAATGTGATCGAGCTGTTGGACATTGCGCGGAATACGGGCTTGCCGGACGGGGAACGCGGACGGACGGGGGAAGCGGCCGGCGCTTCTTTTGAAACCCCGGTGCCGGAGGATCATCTGGGCAATGTGTGTGTGTTTTGCTCGGCTTCGATCGAGAAGGAGGATTATCTGCGGGACGGATATGAGCTTGGGAAGCAGCTTGCGGAGAATCGCCTGGGCTGCGTATCAGGAGCGGGGAGCTCGGGAATCATGGGAGAGGTGGTGCGCGGATCGGTGGACGCGGGCGGGTGGACGGGAGGCTCGAACGTGCCGCATATCATCGAGATGGAAGGGCTGCCCGAGGGGCTTTCGAGTTTCTGGCTGAAACCGGACATCTACACGCGCATGGAAATCATGATCGAGAGGTCCGACGCATTCGTGATTTTTCCCGGAGGGGCGGGAACGGTGCAGGAAATGATCGCTTTGATGATTTTCAAGCATCAGGGCAAGAAAGGCATGGCGGACAAGCCGGTGCTGGTATTCGACCGGACCGATGCCGAGGGCCGGAAATTCTGGACTCCGCTGATCAAACTGCTGCAGGAGTGGTGCTACGATGGGGAATTCGTCGTCGTCAATGAGCTGTCGAACATCGTTCCAACGCTGAAACGCCTGATGGGCAAAGTGAGTTTCTGAATTACCTTCTTCGCTGCTTGTCAGGGGGCGAATGCAGGCGCATGAATTAACCCGAGTGAAAGTAGGCATATTGCTCAACCCGCAAAAAGACGGGGCTTGGAAGACGTTGCAGGCACTGCGGGTGGCGTTGGAGAGTCGCGGATGCAAGTGCGTGCTTGATCGCAAGGCTGCGGAATTCGTCGGGGAGGAGGGCGGCATCCTGGCCCGTGATTTTGCCAGGCAGGTGGATATCGCCGCAGTGCTTGGCGGAGACGGGACGATGATGCATGCGGTTTCCCGCCTGGGTCAGTTTGAAAAACCGGTGGCGGGAATCAACATTGGAACGCTTGGATTTTTAACGACATGCACGGATGCCGAGATCACGCAATTCGCAGATGCGGTTGCGGAAAACCGTTTCATCACCAGCGTCCGGATGCTGCTGGAGGCAAGGGTCGAGCGGGCGGGGAAAGCGAGCAAAGTATATCACGCTCTCAACGAAGTGACGCTGGCCCGGGGCGAAACCGGGCGCCTTGTCACTCTGAAAGCGATGGTCAACGGTGAGTGGCTGAACCGTTACCGGGCGGATGGTTTGATCGTGGCAACTCCCACAGGATCGACGGCATACTCGCTTTCCGCAGGCGGACCATTAATCGCGCCACAATCCCAAGTGATGGTGATCACGCCGATCTGTCCGCATAGCCTGAGCCAGCGGTCCTTGGTTTTATCCGACGATGTGGAGATCGCCATTTCCCCAGAAAACGCGGATGATTGCCCGATGCTGTTCACGGTGGATGGTCGCGACACTTTGCGAATCGATCCGGGCGACCGTGTGATTGTGAGGAAATCGGTTAGGTCGTTCCATCTGTTGCGGCTTGAGGGAACTTCATTTTACGAAGGACTGCGGCAGAAGCTGGGTTGGCAAGGGGTATGAAATATTTCTTGCACAGGGCGGGGTCGCTGAGGTAGGTTTCCGCCCCACGCTGAAAGGCGATTAATGGTCATAATCGCGGGATGGAGTAGTCAGGTAACTCGTCAGGCTCATAACCTGAAGATCGTAGGTTCAAATCCTGCTCCCGCAACCAATGAAAGCCGCTTGATTCCCATGAGTCACGCGGCTTTCTCCTTTCTCAAGGATAACGACCAGCATCATTGGGGATCCTTGGTCATTCGGAAACCAAGATCCGGTCTCCTCAGCGAGCGGTCGGCGACCCATTCGCGAGTCAGCGCACCTTTTCCCGGGTTTTTGAACGAACCCCCGGCGATGACCCACAATGGCGCGCCAAGAGGATTCGACGGGCTCGGATGAGGCTCAAGAGTCCATTCGGAAACGGATCCCGCCATGCCGATTAACCCATTCATGATTCGGTCAGGGTTTTCCCCGGACATTGTCTGCCAGTGACTCACTGGAATCGCGGAAGGCACCTTCGCGCCAGCCATCAACGCGGCAAGCCATTGCTCTTGTGTCGGCAGTTGGCAGCGCTTCCATTTCGCAAACGCATAGGCATCCCACCAATCCACACCCACCACCGACATGCCCAAATCGATAGGAAAACCGCCCCAAGGCAGGTTCTGCTTTGCCGCCGGATATAGTTTCTCCCAGTTGTCCGGCCGGTGGCTGGCTTTATCCTTCGGCTGCTCGGGATGATCGAAAGTCCGTTCCGCGCCCTCCTTCGCAAGCAGGCTGAGGGTTTCCAAAAATTCCGCATACTCGCCTATGCTAACTTCGTCCGTGGAGATTCTGAAACCGGTTGCATCTATTTTCAGGCCGTCAGGAGTGATGTATTGACCGCCATCGACCAATACCCAGCCAGGTTTCTGGAAAGTTGGCGGGGCGGATGTTTTCTTTTTCGGAAACGAGAGGAAGATGACCGCTGCTCCCGCAAGTCCCAGAGCAATAAGCCATATCAGGCTTTTGTTTTTTCCCGGTCGCAACGCCGAGGTGGGAGGAGAGGCCAGGTTGGAAGGCTCGGTGAGCTGCTGCTCGATCTGTTCGCAGTAATCCCGGATTTGCTGCCATCCCAGCGGGACGGGGACCTCCTCGCCACGCATCCACGCGAGCAGGGTCAGAAAACGGGTCGCTCCGGGATAATCAAGATTCACGAGAATCTTAAGTTTTTCCCCAAGTATGAGAATATCACGCAGGGAGTGATCTGCCACACGCTCGCCGGCGACCGCCAAATTTTTCAGCCGCATCACTCCCTGTTCATCCACATGAATCGAATCCAGCCCCAGTGGCGAAGTCGCGTAAGCATGTGAATCGAGGTAGATATTCGCTTCGGCGATGCGGCGCAAAACAGGTGCCAGGCGCTGGGCCTTGAGCTTCACCCCGGCCAAACTGCGGGCCTCCAGAGTCTGCCCCGGCAAAAGCTCCTGGGCGAAAAAACAGCGGCCATGTTCCGTGGATGCTTCGTAAACCGATCCCATAAGCGGATGCTCGACAGCGGCTTTGGCGCGGACGTCCGCCAGAAACAAATCGCGCTTGTCCATGTCTTCCTGCTTGAGCTCCTCGATCAACACCATCCGCCCCACTGAAACCTGCTCGGCCAGCCATGTCCTTCTGGACGCGCTCTCCGCTAGACATTGTTTTGGCAGATACTCGCCAAACAGGCTCTCTTCGCTCACTTCATCCATACAAAATACCTCACCACTTTATTTCACTCCTTTGGCAAAGGATTGAGTAGGGGAAAATCGGGATCGAAGTTTGGAGGGAGAATATCCTGATCGAGAAATTCGGGGAAATCCCCACCCGCATTGCCGGTAGGAGCTACCTGGCCGATGCGCGCGGCAAGATCCCGTGGCCAGGCCTGCACGTCCAGGACTTCGCCCTTGTATTTCAAAGTCACCACCTGTCCGTAATAGCTTAGCTCGCCAAAAAGATGGGAAGTCTGCTCGTCACGCTCCGGTATCTGGTAATTCATCCGCAGCGATTCCTCCCCTCCAGCCCAGTCGAAAGGCAGCGAAACCCACTGCGGAGCGGCCCAGGAACTGTCTTCCAATTGCACAATCTCACCCTTGGAGGATTTGTTGAAAAAAGTCACCTCCACCTCGATTTCGGCTGCTTCGATTTCCTCCCCCGGCGCTTTCTGCACGGGCACGGTCAGCACCACACGCTGTCCCCCGGCCGCCTTCGCATCATTGAAAATCCGAACCCGGCCCAGTGCGATTTTCCCCAACATATCGGTCGCCTGCTCAAATCCGTCCCGCAGTTTTTCCGCCGCCAGCTGATAGAGATCCCCCGCCCCGGAAATACCAAGCTGGAAAACCTGTTCATAGTATCGGGAGGCTTCGTCATACACCCCCATCTGCTCATGCACCATACCCAGTTCGAAGAGCACTGTCGGCTCATTGGGCGATTCTCCCAAGGCCTCCTCAAGCTTTACGATTGCCAGCCCCATGTCCCCGGCAATACGCGCTTTCCTGGCCTCGGTGACCAGTCTTTCGGATCTCGGATCAGCGATTTGCAATGCCGCCATCCGTTCCGGTTCCGGTATCGGCGGCAGCGCCGGCTTTTCCCTGGGCTTTGGTTTCGATGCGGTATCTCCTGCGGTCGGAACGGAAATTCTCATAGGCACAAGCCTGGAAACCTCCTTTTCAACCACTCTCACCTGCTGCCCCTCCTCAAACCTAACAGCCAATGCCACGCCCGCTATGAGAAGCTGTGAAAATGCCATGAGTCCCAGCCCGCAACATGCCATTAAGAATATACTTTTCCCATTCATCGTTCCATGAGGCTGGCGAATATTCCATTGGGCGTCAAATTTGATATTCACCCGCTGATTTTTGATCCTAGATCACCGCGATGAAACTCATTATCAGCTTCGGACTGTTACTGCTCATTGCCTTCTTCCTGCCCTTGCCGGAATCCCACGTCGCGCTGGAAGGACTCGACCCGGTCAAGGTGCGCCATGGACTCGCCATATTCGCATGCATCGCCTGGCTATGGATGACCGAGGCTCTGCCCCTGGCCCTAACCGCTCTGCTGGTGCCGATTATCGCAGCCGTGTTCAAGCTCGCGGATGTGGAGCAATCACTGAGCTCCTTCGGCGCACCGCTTATCTTTTTATTCTTCGGTGGCTTTGCGCTCGCCACCGCGCTTTCAGCTCAAGGCCTCGATCTTTGGCTCGCAAGAAAGCTTGGGAAACTGGGAAAAGGAAAATTCGTATCGGTCTCCATTTACCTGTTCATCGGCACTGCATTGCTTTCGATGTGGATCAGCAACACCGCCACAACCGCGATGATGATGCCGCTCGCTCTCGGCATCCTGGCTCAATACAAAACCGAAGGAGCCAAAGCCCATAACGCGCACTTTCTACTGTTAGGCCTGGCTTACTCCGCAGGCATCGGAGGTCTTGGCACGATGGTCGGAAGCCCCCCGAACGGCATCGCTGCCAAACAACTCGGGATCTCGTTTTCACAATGGCTGGGCTACGGGATTCCGGCTGTGGTCGTGCTGATGCCGGCGATGATCGGTGCTCTTTACCTGATTCTCAAACCAACCAATGACGTGGGTGCGGACATCGGCATTGCAGCTGAAAAGGAAAACTTTCTATTCACCCAACCCCGTCAAATCACTCTCGTCATCTTTGCCATCACGGCGTTGTCATGGATCTTCAGCGCCCAGCTCGGGCCGTTTTTTGGTATTTCCGATCCCGATACATGGATTGCCCTGATGGCGGTGGTCGCCCTCATTGTTGGCAAAGTCGTCAGTTGGCGGCAAATCGAACAAGGCACTGATTGGAGCGTGCTGCTGCTTTTCGGGGGCGGACTCGCGCTGAGCGGCATCCTTGGATCCTCGGGTGCCAGTCAGTTCCTGGCCCGTCTTCTCGGCGGGGCTATGGAAAACTGGCCGCTTTGGGCAATCCTGACCGCTGTCGTCACTTTCGTCATTTTCCTCAGCGAACTGTTAAGCAACACCGCCTGCACCGCCCTGATGGTGCCGATATTTTTCTCCATGGCCAATGAGTTCGACATCTCGCCCGGCAAACTCGTCCTCGCCGTCGCCCTTGCCGCCTCGTGTGCATGTATGCTGCCTGTCGGGACCCCGCCCAATGCCATCGTCTTCGCGACGGGACGGATTCCCCAGCGCACGATGATCCGCGTCGGCTTCGCGCTGAACATTCTTTTCATTCTGCTCATCACCTTGCTTTCACTCGTCATTTTCTGAGAGAGCCGCCGGCTCCTCCTGATCATCGGTACCGATCGTGATTTTTCCGATCTCCTCAAATTTCCGCAACGGCTTTACCAGATTCGCCGCCAGCGGAAACATCCGATCATAGATCCCCGGCGCAAGCTCGCTGGCATGGGCATAGGCATCCCTCACCATCTCCAGCTTCGCATCAAGATTGTCTATGTAATGCAGCGCATAAGCCTCAGCCGTTTTAGGCAAAACCGGCGAGCCGAATTCCATCTGCCCATGGTGGCTGCCAATCAAATGCAGCAAATGGATCCTTACCTCCTCGTTACTTGGTTTACATTCGGAAAACGGCTCGAACTCGGATGTATCCAGTAGATCGCGCCAAAGCTTGTTCACCAGCTCGATGCCGAGCGGAATGTGCCCCAGCATCTCGCCGTGCAGCGAGTGGATCTGCCCGAATCCATCCTCAGGATAACTGTTTTCCCACAGCTTTCCGCAATCATGAAGCAAGACCCCCGCCATCATCAGATCCCGGTTCAATTCGGAATAAACGCCGCAAAGCACATCCGCCGAGCGCATCATCTGCGCCACATGCTCAACAAGTCCGCCACGCCGGGCATGATGGTTCTTCCGCGCCGCCGCACTTCTCTTGAATCGATCGCCCATGCTTTCTAAAAAACGCCCGCACAGCTTGCCCAACCGCGGATCTTCGATTTCCCCGCACAGCGATGCGATTACGGCGAAATCCTGCTCCTGCTTCCTCCGCAAGTCCGGATCTCCCGCAAGGAAATCCGCTCTGATTTCCTCGTCCACGCCGGCCCAGGTCACCGCGCTGCCATTGACCCCATACTGATTCTGTGTCCATTCACCCTCAAGCCGCACGATCGCCTGCAATGGCAATTCCACCGCCGCATCATACAGGACGGTCTCGGACCAGACTTTAAGATTCAGCGACCCTGTCGCATCTGCGAAAATCAGATCGAAATAGGGCTTTCCGCCCTTGGTGGTCTTTACCCCTCGCGATTGTAACTGCGCGTTCACCGCAGCGATCAAAGGCACCTCGCCTGCCTGTTCCTTCAGGCTCGAAATCGATATCACACTCATGCCCGAAGCTGCCTGTGGTGCGGGAACATGTCACGTTCAGACTGGCGTCCAGCTATGGCTGAGCAGCTCTTTAATTCGATCCGGATCCACCGCTGATGTCTTCGCAACAAAGCCCCGCATATGGGCGAAATGAACATCCGCCTCGCCATCCACCTTCATGAAATCCATCCCCAGATGATCATTGAACCGCGACAGCGCGAAGCCCGCTCCCCTGCGGTCGGGATACACCATCGCCACCACTTGCCGGCTCTCCGGCAGGCTCGCCGCAAACCGCGCCAGGCCCGCCGATGCATCTTCCGTAATCTGCGCGCACCGCGGCAAAAACAACACCCTGAAGTCTCCCAGCGGATGCCCGATTTCCCAAATTTCACTCAATCGCGAGATCTCATTCAGTTTCTCCCGCAACGATTTCAAATAGCCGATCAAATCCGCACCGACCCAGCGCATCACCTCCCACAACGGCTCCCCCGGGCGGATCTCACCCATCCCGGCGAACCGCCGCAACAGCGTAAGATCCACCGTGGAATTCAGGCGGGCCAGCAGCTCCCGCCCGACCCCCAGCCAGGCCGCCGTTTCCACCGGACCGCGCGTATCAAACCATTCCGCCACCTCCAGCCAATCGCAGTATTTCCGCGCATCCTCGTAGAGCCCGAGATCCATCAGTACCAGACTCAGGGAACACGTCGGAGGATGATCTTTCGGAAACTGATGGTGATCGAAATTCCCTCGTTCGGGCGCGTGCTCACCTCCCACATCCACCACCGCCATCCCGGTATTATCCAAATCCTCCGGCGTCGGTTCCCGCCTGACAACCGGCACCTCGTGAACCGCGATCAGTAGGCAACACGCTAAAAACTCATCCTTATGCGAACTGCCCGGATGGGTCAGTATTTCTGAAAATTTCCTCATGACTATTCCAAGACAAGGCCGTCATTCATGAAACGATGCAAGATGAATCCATAAATTTCAGGATACTCTCCCAACGGAACCACCGGCCGGGCGGCACAAAAAAAACCGCGCCATCATCGCAATAGCGCGGCTGGAAAAGCCTGCCTTTTATAAAAATCAGTTATACTTCGGCGCCTTGTGCTGGGAGAAATAACCGTCCCCGGTATACATCGTTGGATTGTAATCCGGCAGCGGTCCCGCATCGGGTGGCAAGCTCATGCTCGACCATTTTTCATCTTCAGGCTGGGAGTAGGAAATGTTCACCGGGGTGCCGACGGACACCAGTTGGTAAAACTTGGGTGAGAGGTTTTCGTGCATCCTGATACAACCATGGGTGCACGGCGTGTGTTTGACCCAGCCGGTATGGAAACCGTAATTCGGCTTGAACTCGCACCAATAAGGCATCGGCGTTCCTTTGAATGACCAGCCACCCGGCTTGCCGCTCAACATTGTTTTCTTCACCTGATTCCCGCTATAGGCATAGCCGTGGCTATTGGCCCGATGCTTGGCCTCTTTCTTGAAAATCCGAAACGACCCGGATGGGGTCGAAGTTCCCGGAGCACCCACGGAGACCGGCATTGCCAGCAGCATTTCACTTCCTTCCATCACATAAACCCGCTGCTTGCTTAGCGAAACCTTCACCTTAACCGCGCTCCGGTTGCCCGGCATTTTCGTCGGCCTGTCATAGCTATGGTAAGAGCTGAGCCCGCCCCCCGGCTTGTTCATTGAACATGAGGAAAACCCCATTGCCACCACCGCTCCAGCCGCCGCCATCAAGATATTCTGTGTTCTCATATTGTCTAAGTTGGGAACAAATTGATGGGTGGTCGGAAAAAATGCAAGCCCGCTCAGAGAGAACTCTCGCTCTGCTTTTCCCACTCATCCACCCGACCCCCTACGAACCAAACGGAACTCTTACGATAGGGAACATAGCTAATCTCCGGACCAAAACCGCCGCCCAATCCGGAATATCGATACGGCCCGTACGCCCCATAACCGTAGCCTCCGAAAAAGTGATTGCTGACCACCGGCGTCGATCCCGCGTAATCCCATCTCTCCATCCTTTTGCCCGACCTGAATCCCTCCGCACTGCTTGAAGGACTGCCCCACGCCAGCAGCACCGCATCCTTGCCCATGCCTTTTTCAATTTCGCCGTTCTCCACAAGCCCCTTTTGCCTCCCGCTCAAATTCTCAAACACCTGCGGTCTTTGGCTGATCCGGTAAGCGGGCGTCGATGGCGCGCATGAAACCATCCAGAAACCCAACGCTCCCATGCCCGCTGCTAATAATATTTTTTTCATTTTGCAATTTCTCATACTCCAAGTCTTTTGCAATATCCAGACAGCTTGCCAAGCTCGCGGAAAAAAAATTACCCTGCATTTCTCAGAAACTTCAAAGACGGGCTTGCCAACTCTGAAACCAAGCCCCCAATCTTTGTCCGAACGTATTATCAAACCACCTCCATCCATGTCCGAATTGCTCGAAGAAGAAGAACTTTCCATCGCCCTCAAAAAATGTCCGGAATGGGATTTTGAGAAAACCTACATCACCCGCACCGTCGAGTTCGAGGAATTCACGGACGGCATCGACTTCGTCAACGATGTCGGCGAGATCGCGGAAGAGGCCCAGCATCATCCCGATATCAACATCAAGCACACCAAAATCACCCTCAAGCTCACCACCCACGATGTCGGCGGCGTCACCGACCTTGACATCCAGCTCGCCCAACGCATCGACAACCTCGTCGATTGACCTGTGGAGCGGCGGACATCATCCGCCCTCTTTCATTTATCTCGGCATCATCAGCTCTTCATCGCTGAAGCCCGTGATCCCTCTCAGGCCTTTCAACAGCTTCCTCAGCGTGAAAAACAGGAACGCCATGATCGGCACCCCGATCACCGCGAAGCCCCATCCCGTCACCTTCGCCACCTGCTCATTGTAGAGCTCCCTCGCGTTCGGTGCGGCGTGGTTCAGATCGCCGAGGAAATACATCGCCAGCCCGAAGTTCATCAACGTACTCAGGAAAAACGAAAGCGCGAACAACACCGTCGCGCGCAGCAAAACCTTCTGGTAGTCCACGCCTTTTCCCAACTCCGCCACCTTGCTCTCGATCTTGATGATGTCGAACAACGAATCGCTGTAGAGAAACACCCGCAGCAAGGGACTCTTCGTCCAGTGCGAGGCAATGATCGCAATCCCCAGCACGAACGGAATCGAAGCCTCTTTGAGCCCGAAAAGCACATCCGCATGCTCCTTCACCGTCCCATCCTTATTCCA
Source organism: Akkermansiaceae bacterium (assembly GCA_014379305.1). Classification (GTDB taxonomy): domain Bacteria; phylum Verrucomicrobiota; class Verrucomicrobiia; order Verrucomicrobiales; family Akkermansiaceae; genus Luteolibacter. The sequence continues at coordinate 4,937 of JACMMB010000263.1, read as the reverse complement.
GAGAAACAACGTCAGCCCCCCCGTCAACAGCACCGAGAACAAACCCAGCCCCGAGAAAAAATTCATCTTCTTCGTTTTCCAGAAAAACCAAATCCCGTATCCGATCGGAAACGCCAGCGCCACCAGCAGCGCTTTCAGCGGCCCGATGTGCCACGGCTTCACATCCTTGTGCAGCATCTCCTGAATCGCCGGATCCTTGCTCAGGTAGCTCAGCGCCAAAACCGGAATCAACACATTGATCAGAATATTCGCCAAGGGATGCTCCTGACCTGCCTTCTTCTCCACCTTCTTCTCTTCCGACGTCTCGATACTCATGAAATTTCGCGCATCCAAACACGGTTCCAGCCACTTGTGAAAGCCTAAACCAAGCTCTATTCTCCCCTTCGGAAACAACCACCCGCCAGCCTCTTCCACATGCCGAACCTCTCCAGCAAACTCTTCCAAGTCGCCAAACAGCACATCCCCGGCGGCGTCAATTCCCCCGTCCGCGCCTTCCGCAACGTCGGCGGCGAGCCCTTCTTCATCCGCCGTGCCAAAGGCTGCCGCATCACCGATATCGACGGGAAAACCTACATCGACTACATCGGCTCCTGGGGCCCGAACATCCTCGGCCACGCCCCCACCGTCATCACCAACACCATCCACGAAGTCGCCAAAGACGGCATCTCCTTCGGCATCCCCAACCCCTTCGAAGTCGAAATGGCCCGCACCATCTGCGGCTGGGTCCCCTCCGTCGAAAAAGTCCGCATGACCTCCTCCGGCACCGAGGCCACCATGTCCGCCATCCGCCTCGCCCGCGGCTTCACCCGGCGCGATCTCATCGTCAAATTCGAGGGCTGCTACCACGGCCATTCCGATTCCCTCCTCGTCGCCGCAGGCTCCGGCGCACTCACCCACGGCCAGCCGGATTCAGCCGGCGTCCCCAGAGCCTTTGCCGAAAAAACCCTCGTCCTCCCCTACAACGACCACGCCGCCCTCACCGCGCTTTTCCAGGAAAAAGGCGAACTCATCGCCGCCATCATCGTCGAGTCCTACCCCGCCAACGCCGGCCTCATCTTCCCCGGACCCGGCTACCTCCAGCTCCTCGCCTCCATCACCAGGCGATACGGCGCCCTCCTCATCTTTGACGAAGTCATGACCGGCTTCCGCCTCGGCAAAGCCGGCGTCCAGGGTCTCGAAAACATCAGCCCCGATCTCTCCTGCTTCGGCAAAGTCATCGGCGGCGGCCTCCCCGTCGGCGCCTTCGGCGGGCGCGCCGAAATCATGGACATGATCGCCCCCCTCGGCCCCGTTTACCAGGCCGGCACCCTCAGCGGCAACCCCCTCGCCATGGCCGCCGGCCTCGCCCAACTCCGCGAACTTGAAAAAACCTCCGGCTTCGCCCGCCTCGACATCCTCGGCCGCCACTTTGAGACCGGCCTGCGCGCCCTCATGGAGCAAAAAGGCATCCCCCACCGCATCCACCGCACCGGCTCCATGTTCTGCCTCTTCTTCACCGACCGGGAAATCATCAACGTCGCCGACGTCATGCAACAGGATCTCGACCTCTTCAAAAAATTCTTCTGGGCCTGCCTCGAGCGCGGCGTCTACATCGCCCCCTCCCCCTACGAAACCGGCTTTCTCTCCCTCGCCCACACCGAAGCCGACCTCGATGACACCCTCACCGTCTTCGCCGAAGCCCTCGCCCATATCTAGATCCACTGCCAAAAAAGGCGGATGATATCCGCCATTATTGACTGGGCGGGCAGGGACCTTTGTCCTCAAAGGTCCGTAGGGGGCGGCCGGTAGATACGGACCTTTGAGGACAAAGGTCCCAAGAGAAAACCCCTTTCCCGCCCTGTAACCCCAAACTTTTACCAATCGTTTACAGACATCCGCCGTGGTGAGTGTCATTGTCCCAGGCAATGAAACCCAACCTGCTCTTATTCCTCGCCCTCTCCTCCACTGCCTTCGCTGCGGATGAAAAAGTCATCACGCCCACCTTCGATTCCGTTGGACTCTTCAAAAACGGTCTCGCCGTCGTCCGCGTCAGCTTTCCGGCCGAGGGTCCGGGACAGTATCTTTGGGACAAGGTTCCCCGCGCCGTGCACGGCACCCTGTGGGTGGAAAGCGACGGCATCGTTTCCGTCCAATCCACCACCCGGATGATCGATAAAACCGACGATGTCGAAGTCGCTTCCGGCAATTTGCAAAAAGACCTCGCCGGAAAAAACGTCACCGTCACCCTGAGGAAAGACAGCATCAGCGACATGGCAACCGTCACCGGGCGGGTATGGGAGGTCCCAACCGCCCTGCCCTCGAAAACCTGGAACGCCGATTACAGTTCGCTCAATTCCAACAACGGCTCCTATTACTGGTATCGCAATCAGACCTCGCCCACCCCCCTGACCCCGCCACCAAGCTCGGTCATCGTCAGCTTCCTGGTGATCGAAGAGGAAGGCGGCGAACGCCGCTACATTTCCCAAGCCGATATCACCGCGATCCAGGTCAACGGCCCCTTCAAGCCGGCCAGCCGCCAAACGGAAGAGGCGGTCCTCCTCTTCGATGTCCGCGAAGCTCCCGCCAAGGGCGGCGTCGTGCGCATCACTTACCTGACCAAGGGCCTCGCCTGGCTGCCCTCCTACCAGCTCGATCTCACCGATCCGGCGACGCTGAATCTCCGCCAGAGCGCGGTGATCAAAAACGAGATGAACGACCTGGTGGAGACCGAGCTCCAGCTCATTTCCGGCTACCCGAACGTGCGCTTCGGCTCGGTCGATTCACCCCTCTGGCCGGGAACGGCGCTGGCTGCTTTTTTCCAACAGCTCGATCAATCCGGCAACCCCGGCGGTGGTGGCGGCGGCGGAATCCTGTCCAACCAGCTGGCAATGAGCCCCAGCAGAGCTGCTGATGGCATGGCCGTAATGGCGCTGCCCGCCAACGCGGAGGAAGGCAACGCCAGCGATGATATCCACTATGAAAGCGTTGGCAAAAAATCGATGAAGGCCGGTGACAGCCTGTCGCTCGAGGTGGCCGCTGCGACCGCGAAATACGAGCGGGTGGTGGAATGGACGGTGGCGGATCCACGCGATTTCTGGGGTCGCTATCAAAACCAACAGACTGCGGAAAATCCGGCATGGGATGCGGTCCGGTTTACCAATCCGTTCAAGTTTCCGATGACTACCGCACCGGCAATCGTGATGGAACAAGGGAAATTCCGTGGCCAAAGCCTTTCCGAATGGGTCAATCCCGGCCAGGAAACCACCATTCCCATCACCCGCGCACTCAGCATCCGCCACGAATCCAACGAGACCGAGGAAGAGGGCGAGCGGGCGATTGTTTTCATCGCCGGGAACGATTTCCAGAAGACCATTGTCAAGGGACTCCTCACGGTGGAGAACTTCCGCAACAAGGAAGTGACGATGTCGATCAAATGCGAGTTCTCCGGCAAGCTGCTGGAGGCGGAATTGGAACCGAAATCATCGCTCCGCGCGGATGGCGTCTATAGTGTCAATCCCCGCCGCAAGCTCGAATGGACGGTGAAGCTTCCCGCAGGTGAGGAGAAGCTGATCCAATACCGATATGAGGTGCTGGTTGACCGGTAATCAATGGTTGAAAATGAACTCTTTCGAGTTCAGCAAGGCCCAGAAGATATCTTCGAGAATCTGCTGTCGGTCATTATCGTCTATCGCCGCCTTCACCGCAGCGCTGAGTTTCTCCTTTTCCATCGAAGTCGGCACCCGGCTGAGGCTGATCAGGTAAAGATGCTCGATGATCGCATCGGGTTCTTTTTTTTCAGCAATCATGTCGGAGATGACCTTGCCTTGCTTGATCCGGTCATAGACCGTTTCGCCATTGATCAGGTGCAGGGCTTGCGAAAGGTTAGGCTCCATCTTGACCTCGCAGGAGCACACGGTCGCCCGGGAGGCGCGCCCGAAGGTGGTGAGAAAGTAGTTGGTGGTGTTTCCATCGGCGATCTGCACGGCGCGCGCGCCATTCGGCAGGCCCTTGTATTTTTCCGAGGTTTTCGTCACTTGGGAGATCGAATCCAGCAACACTTCGGCACGCACGCGGCGGATCATCGCCTTGGAAAAGTTGCGGGTGTCCGTTTCATTGGTCGCGTTGGACGCCGTCGATAGCTGGTAGGTGCGCGAGGTGCAGATATCGCGCACGAGCTTTTTGAAATCGTAGTCATAGGCCACGAATTTCCGCGCGAGCTCGTCCAGCAGCTCGGGATTGGAGGGCGGGTTGGAAACGCGCACATCATCGACCGGATCGACAATCCCGACTCCCATATAATGATCCCAGACGACGTTGACCACGTTCTTCGCGAACCATGGATTTTCCGGCGAGGCAAGCCATTCGCCGACCGCTTCCCGCCGCGTGATCCCCTTTATCTCGGGGCGCGGGCCACCGAGGAATTTCGGCTCCATGTTTTGCTTGGTCACCGGGTGCTGCACTTCGCCGTCGCCATCGAATACCACACGTTCCCGCGGATCCTCGGCGGGCTTGCGTTTCACCTGCGCAAAGAAGGCCGCGAAACGGTAATAATCATCCATCGTCCAGCGGTCGAAGGGGTGGTTGTGGCATTGGGCGCACTGGATGCGCGTGCCCATGAAGACCTGGGCGACGTTTTCGGTGAGCTTGAGGATGTCTTCCTCCATCTGATAGAAATTGGTTGCGGGACTGGAGAACGTGCCGCCCTTCGCGCCGAGAAGTTCCTTTACCAGTTGATTGAACGGCATGTTCCTGGCGATGCGTTCGCGCAGCCATTGGTAGTAATTGAGAGCGGATTTATAGGAAACTCGGCCCTGAAGGGTTTTGATTTGCATGAGTTCCGCCCATTTCATCACCCACATCTCGGTGAATTCCTTGCGGCCCAGCAGCTCATCGACCAGCGCCCCGCGCTTTTCCGGGCGGGCGTCTGCCAGGAATTTCCCGCGTTCCTCCACCGTCGG
>JACMMB010000262.1 GCA_014379305.1 Akkermansiaceae bacterium | reverse complement strand
CGATCTCGGCGACCCCGTTTCAGTCTGCGCGGACGGCATCGTGACGTTTGCTTACGATGTCCGGCAGGGATGGGGCAACGTCATCCTCGTCCGCCACGCCTACCGCGATCCAGCCAGCGGCCAGGTCAAATTCGTCGATTCCCTGTACGGACACCTTGAAAAAATCCTGGTGAAAACCGGGCAACAACTCAAACGTGGCCAGAAAGTCGGCACCCTCGGCAGCAACCGCGGCATGTATCCAGCCCACCTTCATTTTGAAATCCGTCACAACATTACCACCGGTATGCACCGCAACGACGTCCCGCCAGACGAAGCGAACTGGGCGGATCCCACCCGTTTTATAAACAAATACCGCCGCCTCAACCGCGAGTGGCGTCCTGTCGCAGTCCCCACCGGCACTTACAAGGAATACGCGGGCTTCAAAGGCCTCTGAGGGCAGCGGCATGCCATCCTGATCACCATGATTCGTTTCATGATGTATTCGGAATTCGAGCATTTTTATCGCCAGCCTTGGTTCCGCAGGCACGACATAAAACGCCCTAATCCCGCTTGATTACACCGGATAAACATTCACCTTCCCGCCATGCCCATCCGTGACTTTGCCAACCAGTTTGTCTGCGACCTCGTCGCCTACGAACCCGGAAAACCCATCGAGGAAACCGCCCGTGAACTCGGGCTCAACCCCGCGTCCATCGTCAAAGTCGCATCTAACGAAAACCCCCTGGGCCCATCCCCCCTCGCCAAGGAAGCCATCCGCGCAGCCATCGACCAAGCCCACATCTACCCCGACGGCGGCGGCTTCAAACTACGGACCGCCATTGCCGGGAATCTCAAACTCGACATCTCCAACATCATTCTCGGAAACGGCTCCAACGAGATCATCGAACTGCTCTGCCACACTTTCCTCAACCGCGATGCCGAGCTCATTGCCGCCAAACACGCCTTTGTCGTTTACAAACTCATGGCAACCCTCTTTGGCGCGAAATACGTCGAAGTTGATGACCCCGATTTCATCCACGATCTTGACGCGATGGCCGATGCAATTACGGAAAACACCCGCCTCATTTTCATCGCCAACCCCAATAACCCCACCGGCACCCAGGTTACCCACGAAGCGATCAAACGCTTCGTCAATCGCTTGCCAGAGCACGCCATTGCCGTCTTTGACGAAGCTTATTTTGAATTCCTGGAAACCCCTCCCGATATCCTCAAATACGTTCGCGAAGGAAAAAACGTCATTGTCCTCCGGACCTTTTCGAAAATCCATGGCCTTGCCGCCCTCCGCATTGGCTATGGCATCGCCCCGGCTGCCATCATAGACCTGCTTCAGAAAGCACGCCAACCTTTCAATACCAACGCCATCGCCCAGGCAGCTGCCCTTGCCGCCATCAACGACCACGATCACATCGCAAAAACCAAAGCCAACAACCAACAAGGCCTCGCCTTCTACGAAAAAGCTTTTACGGATCGCGATCTCAAATTCGTCCCTTCTTCCGCCAATTTCATCCTTGTCGAAGTCGGTGACGGCGACCGCGTTTTCAAGGAAATGCTCAAGCAAGGCGTGATCGTCCGTGCCATGAGCGGCTACAAGCTCAATGACTGGATTCGCATCTCAATCGGAACGCCTGCCGAAAACAACCGCGCCTTGACAGTCCTTGACTCCGTCCTTTCCAAATAACTTCCACTGCTGCTCACAGATGTTTTCACGTGGTGAAATGCCCGGCGCCATCGAAACACCGATCAAAACTAGCCAACTCTCATTTCATCTCCCATCCTCGCCTCCAGCATGAAGTTCATCGGCACCTACACCGCCCTTATCACCCCATTCCGCGGCGGTCGCATCGACGCACCCGCTTTCCAATCCCTCATTGAGCGCCAGATTGCGGGTGGAATCACAGGCATCGTCCCGGTCGGCACCACCGGAGAATCCCCGACTCTCGATACCGATGAACATATCGAAGTCATCCGCCTGGCGATCGAATTTGCCCGCGATCGCATGGTTGTCATTGCCGGTACTGGAGCCAACGCCACTGCGGAAGCGATAGAACTGACCAAAGCTGCGGAAAAGCTGGGTGCCGACGCATCCCTCCAGGTATGCCCCTACTACAACAAACCCTCTCAGGAAGGCCTTTACCTCCACTTCAAAGCCATCGCGGACAACACCTCGCTGCCAATCATGCTTTACAGTGTCCCCGGCCGGTCCGCCATTGAGATTGCCCCGGAAACCGCCGCCCGCCTTGCTGCCAATTGCAAAAACATCACCGCAATCAAGGAAGCCGGCGGCTCGGTTGATCGTATCAGCCAGCTCGTCCAAGCCCTTCCCGAAAACTTCGGAATTCTCTGCGGCGACGATCCCCTGACGCTTCCATTCATCGCCTCCGGTGCCAACGGCCTTGTCTCCGTCGCTTCCAATCTAATTCCCGAGGTCATGACCAAGCTCGTCGCCCACTGCCTCGCAGGGGAATTTCCGGAGGCTCTCGCGATGCAGAAAAAATATTACCCCCTCATGCGCGGTCTCATGTCGCTTGATGTAAATCCAGTGCCAATCAAAACCGCAGTCGCCCTCCAAGGCCACTGCACCGATGAACTCCGGCTACCTCTTGCCCCTATGGGCAATGGAAACCTACACGCCCTCAAAACCCTGCTTGAATCCTACAACCTTATATAGAATATGACACCCAAACTCTTCAATCCCGGACCGGTCGACGTCTCGCCTGCAACCTTCGCCGCCATGTCGCACACCATGATCGGTCACCGCGGCTCCGATTTCGAAGCTCTTTACGCATCCCTACAGCCCGGCCTCAAGGAGCTATTCGGCACCGAGCGACCCGTTTTCATTTCCACATCCTCAGCTTGGGGCGTGATGGAAGGAGCTCTCCGGAATCTCGCCCGCAAAAAAGTCCTCTGTCTCTGCTGTGGTGCCTTTTCCGACAAGTGGCTCGATGTCGCGAAAAAGTGTGGCTTTCAAGCCGAAGCAGTACAGGTTGAATGGGGCGAAGCCATTGACCCTGAAGCCGTTCGCACGAAACTCTCAGAAGGCGGCTTTGATACGGTTACGTTCATCCATTCTGAAACCTCGACCGGCGTCCTCAACGACCTCGCCGGCATTTCGAAAGTGGTGAAATCCTTCCCGGATACGATGCTTATAGTAGATACCGTTTCCTCCCTCTCCACCGTCGATGTGGATATGGATGCTAACAAAATCGATGTCATGCTTGCCGGCGTTCAGAAAGCATTGGCACTCCCTCCCGGCCTCGCCATTTTCGCAGTCTCTGAAGCGGCCATGGAACGCGCGAAAACCATTACCAATCGTGGCTACTACTTTGATTTCATCGAGTTTGCCAAAAACGATGCGGTCAACAATACACCGACCACACCTTCAATCTCCCACCTCTTCGGTCTCCAGTATATCCTCGGGGAAATCGCCAGGGAAGGATTTGAAAACCGCAAAGCCCGCCACGCGAAAACGAATGCCATGATCCTGGCTTGGGGCGCTAAACACGGCTTTGAGCTATTTGCCAAGGAAGGCCGCCGGTCTTTCGCGCTTACCTGCTTCAAGACCCCGGAAACATTCGATCTCCCGGGCTTCATCAAGACCCTGAAATCTAAACATAATTTTCTGATCAACGGTGGTTACGGCAAAATCAAAGGCAGCACATTCCGCATTTCCAACATGGGCAACGAGACCGAGGCAACGATGCAGGAACTCATTGACGCCATGGACGAGGTCTTGGCCTGCTAGAAAAACTCCGCTAGCTGCTCCTTTTCACGGATGCCCAAGAGCGTGAAAACATGGTTATCATCCGCCCAATAAGCCACCGCCCAGTCCCCGGATTGTTCCAAATGCGGCCGATTTAAATCAGGCAAATCACCTTTCACATCGTCGCGATTGAAAATAATCAGATGAACTGTCCCGTTCTTTTCATCGAAACAAACCAGCGATCCCTTCATTCCGTCAATCATCAACTCTCTGCAACCCAGGCTCTCGACGCCATCCAGCCCTTTTGGTAAGCAAAAGTCCCCGCATGGCAGGCCCCGCTCTTTCAAATGGGAGATCAAAACCTCGCGGTCTTTGTGAAACTTATCCAAGCTGAATATCGGTGATTCGAAAGTTCTCCTGAACCCGGCCTCCACGGCGTGAATGGATATCCGCCGATCAACTTGGGCAATCGGTCTGGCGGTGTCCTCTCTCACCAACATGAATGCCATTGCGATCCCCGCCGCCGCCGCCAAGGGTATGCCCACCTTTCGCCAATTGAAATCCACGCGAATGACCTTCGCCGACTGATCCATCGCGATCAATACACGATCCCGAAGTCCTTCGGGAACATTGATCCCGGCCATGGCTCCGATCCATTCCTCATCCTCCAACTGATCCACTTTGGTAAAATTCCCGCCTCCCTGAACCATCGCCAGCAGCACGCTCTCCCGAAGTCCCTCCGGTAAATCCACCCTCGCCAACGCCTCGGCAAAATCCGCATCGAACGCGCGCTCGCGCGTCAACCACTCGCCCAGCTCGCGATCCAGCGTCGCAACCTTCAGCGCTTCCGCGAAATCAAGATTCTGAGTGTCAGCACCATCAGGCCTGAAACTTGTTAGAATAAACTTGGCTCTCTCCCTATCCACGATTTTTTTGAAACAGTTCGGGTTTTACATCCACCAGATTTCTCGGTCCGCTCGATGGCTCTGAAACCATCTTTTTCCTCAACATTTCTTTGCCCCTCGACAACCGCGACATCACCGTGCCGATCGGAATTTCCAGGATTTCGGCAATCTCCTTATAACTATGCTGCTGTAAATAAAACAATGCCAGCGGAGCACGGTATAGATCCTCCATTTCTCCCAGCAGATCAACCGCCCTCTGCCCGTCCATGTGGCGCTCCGCGTCATCTTCATTTCCCGGCTCCGCACCCATGATCTCCTCATTCAATGGCTCGTCGGAGTAGCGGGATTGCTTCCTCCTCTGCCCTAAAAACTCCCGGTGCAGGGTCGTGAACAACCACGTCTTTGCCTTGCTCCTGTCTCTCAGTTGCGATCCTTTTGCCGCCCAAATACAGAAAGTCTCCTGCACCAAATCCGAGGCGCGATCAGGATTTCTGGCCAAAGAATATCCGAATCGATAAAGAGCCTCATAATGGGCATCAACCAAATCTGCAAACTCACTCATCTCCACACCATAAGAGCTATTTGCCACCCAGCTATTCCGAATAAGCGCAAAAAAAACTAAACCAAGTCTTCCCGGGAAATGTTAGCCCATCTCCTCAGCTGCTCAACGGGTGAAATTCGAGGTCCTGTGGACCCCGTCTGTTTGCTCGGAACCTGCCCCGTTCCATTGTAACTCCGTCGCATCCGCCCACAACTCTTCAAGAGCGTAAAACTCCCGCATCTCCTCGTGCATGACATGCACCATTACATCGATGTAGTCCAGAACCACCCAGCGCGAATCCGCTTTCCCCTCCGTATTCACCGGCTTTGCGCCATGCTCATTCTCCACAATCCCCGCCACATCCCGAATGATTGCGCGTAGATGCGGCATCGATGATCCGGAGCAAACAATCATATAATCCGTCAAATTCGACACCCCCCGCATATCCCAAACACGAATTTTTTCCGCTTGGATTTCTTCCGCCGCCTTCGCACACGCTCTTGCCAACTCTTCTCCTTCAATCGCCATAAACATCGCCTTTGGAAAGGCATTCTAATCCTACCGAACACGGCTTTGCAATGCGCTTTCTCAAGACCAGCTGGAGCAATCAGAACCCAATCAAACTGGCTATTTCGTGATCACTAAACTCATCCAAATGCTCAACCGCAGCCGATAGCATTTCCGCATCTGCCTCCTCCTCAATCTCCACCCACAGGTCCTCAGAATTCTTTACCGCCACAGAAGCTTTGGAAGCATCCGAATCATTGTGACCATTCATGAAAAATAAACCGGCCAACGCCGCACAACCCGCAACAGCAGCCCACGAAGGAAATGTAAGAATCCTTGGCCACCACGGATCCGCATCGGGCAGCAACTTCACAGCCCGCATCGTCTCGTCTAAAAACCTGTCTCCGGCACGGTTGGGGGCAGCCTTCGCCAGTAGCTTCCAAGTCTCGTCTTCTACATCCCACCCATCCGCTTTTTCATCCTCATTTTTCATTTTCGATCAAATCTACACCGCTACAAACTCCGTCGCTGCGCCAAAGTTTCTTAAAATAACGCTAACTGGCTAAACCCGTTTTAAAAGCTCCACTCAGAATCCTCTCTTATCTCCCCATAATCTCACATGCAATCGGTCCGAAAAACGGAATCCCAGCTCCCGGCATCTTCCTGCCAACCATCCCGCGACTTTGTCCAACTCGGCAACTGTCCGCCCCTCCGGCATCAAAATGACTTTGTCCCTCGGAAGCCCCAATCCCTCCACGATAGACGTCACTTCTGAAATATCCCCTTCGCCTTGGATGACAAACTTGAACCAAGCCTTCCCTGTTTTCGATAATGATTCCAGCACCTTGCTATTCAATCTTGTCGCCTCGGACATCCTGCTATTCCCAAGTTTGGGCGAAACATTGAACTGCTGCACTTCAGCGGCCATTCCGTCCCCTGGCATTTTAGTCCCATTGGTCTCTATCTCAAAAAACCACTCCTGCCCGTCTTCCCGTAAAAGTCTTATCAATTCCAGCAATTCATGCTCCTGCAAAAGTGGCTCTCCACCGGTTAATACCACCCGCCGGCATCCGAATTCTCTAACGAGTTCCGACACCTCACCCACGCTCAATTCTATAATTACATCTTCCTTACGATACTTTGCGTATCCGGCAACGGCATCCTTTTCATGCTTCCAAGGCGTCCCTTCGAAGTTCCAAGTGTGATCCGTATCGCACCAGATGCAGTGTAAATTACAGAGCGCCAACCTCACAAAAACCGCCGGCATCCCCACACTCACTCCCTCGCCTTGCAGAGTGTGAAAAATTTCCGCTCCCTCCCCCAGTCGCGCCAACTTCATGGCCCACTCTCATGTCCCGCATGAGAACTGAAAACCCAAATCTATCCTCCCATCTTCACTTGTGAATCGGCTGAATACCCGGGCACCATAACCAATATCTAATGCTAAATTTTTTCCCTTGCTCCTCTAGACGACCGGTCTATTTATATTCCGTTGAGCATTCCACACACCAAAGAACGCATCTTGGATGCAGCCGAAGAGATCATGTGGAAGCGAAGTTTCCATTCGGTCGGTCTCAACGAAATACTTAATGCAGTGGGTGTGCCAAAAGGCTCTTTTTACCACTATTTTGAATCGAAAGAGCATTTTGGGGTAGAACTGCTCAAGCATTACATCAACGCCGCAACGACCTCTAATACGAGCGTCCTGCTCTGTTCTGAACTCGAATCTGACCCGATACGGCGAATTACAACACTACTCGAATCCTCTATTGGAAAATTTCAGGAAAGCGGCGGCAAGTGCCCGTGCCTTGTGCTTAAATTGGCTTCCGAAGTCACTGATCTAAGTGATCCCATGAGAGTCGTGCTCGCAGAAGGAATGATTGCTTGGCTCAAAATTCTTACCTCGGTATTGGACGAGGCCAAGCTCAAGAACTTGCTTCCCGCTGAACTGGATGCGTCTGCCGAAGCCGGATTAATCCGGGACCTTTGGGCTGGCGCTATACAGCGGGCCGCGATCTGCAAATCCACCGAACCGATGCGTGGTGCTCTTACTTTCATTAAGCGACGATTGGCTTTAATGGAACCAAAAGCCTATTCCGACCAATTGGTCTAATTGTCCTCAACTTTCACAAATCAAGTAGCTTGAAAGCGAAATTCCATACCATCAGCTACATATTATTTTTACCAATTGTCGCGCTCGCTCTCTTTTCATCATCGTGTAAACCCGTAGGCCCGGATCATCAAGTCCCTGCCTCGGAGGGCGCGGCCGCCTACAAGAACTCTTCATCAGCTTATTCCTCCGGCATTGGCGGTAGATGGTGGCGGATTTTTGACGACGGCAAATTGAATTCCCTGATGACAAGTCTCGAAGGAGGTAACTTCGATCTGCGCGCCGCGGAAGCACGTCGTAACCAAGCCTACGCCTTGCTCGGAATCGACCGCTCCCTCCAGCTTCCACAGGTTTTTACCGAAGCCTCCCTCATAAGAAATCGGGGCACTGAATCGGATCGGGGCGGCGGCGGTGTGGGTGGCGGCGGGTTGCAAACTTATTTTACCAACTACCGGGTCGGCTTATCGCTCGCTTATGAGGTGGATCTTTGGGGCCGGGTCCGGCGCCTGGTTGAGGCGGGGGAAGCGAACACGAACGCTGCTGAAATATCCGTCGATCAGGTGCGGCTTTCCCTCCAGGCGCAACTTGCCCGCAATTATCTCGCCCTGCGTTTTCTCGACACCGAAGCCGACGTGCTGAGCAAGGCGCTAAAGACCAGAGAGGAAACCTTGGAACTTGCCCGGGATCGTTTTGAGGGCGGGAAAACCAGCGAGCTTGATGTCGCACGAGCGGAATCCGAACTCGCCGCGACCCGCTCCCAACTTGTCAGCCTGCAAGCCCCGCGCGCCGCCCTTGAAAATGCAATTGCCCTGCTTGCAGGCAAAAATCCTTCGAACCTTTCTATTCCGCCAGTCACAATTGACCGAAGCGCTCCTGGAATCGCCGCAGGGTCACCTGCCCAATTGCTCGGCAGACGTCCGGATGTTTTCGTCGCGGAGCGCAGGCTAGCCGCCAGTTCGGCGCAAATCGGTGTGGCTGAAGCGAATTTCTACCCGCGCATTTCGCTCATAGCGACCGGCGGCCTTTCATCGATCGATCCCTCGGATTTCCTGAAATGGTCGAGCCGGGAATTCTCGATTGGACCTCAGATAGATCTGCCGCTGTTCCAAGGAGCACGCCGCAAAGCCGACTACGCAGTCGCTGTGGCACGCCACGAAGAAGCTCTGGCAAATTATCAACAAACCGTCTTGGGCGCCTTCGTCGATGTGGAGAACGCCCTGGCAACGCGACGCGCCGCAAACAACGAAATCTCGGCTCAGCAGGACAGCATTCTCGCAGCCGAAAAATCCTTTGAACTCTCGGATATACGCTACAAGGAAGGTATTTCCAGCTACCTCGAAGTCGTCGATAGCCAGCGCGAACTGTTGAATGCAAGGCGCGGCGAGGTCCAGGCCAGAGGCCGCGCTTTCGGCGCCACCGTCCAGCTCATCCAGGCTCTCGGTGGTGGCTTTTCCAAATAATTCACTACTCCCAAGATAATGAAATTTTATTATTTTCTACCCGTCGCAGTCATATTCCTCGCCCACTGCAGCCCAAAAAAAGAAGCTGATGGCCCCCCTCCCCCGATGCCGGTGCAAGTCGCTCATCCGGTGCTGAAGACCGTCGCTATCAGCGAGACCTATACAGGGCGTTTCAGTGCGATTGAGGAAGTCAATCTTCAGGCGCGGGTCAGCGGTTATCTTGAATCCGTGCATTTCGTCGAAGGACAGAAAATCAATAAAGGCGATCTGATGTTCCGTATCGATCCGCGCGTGTTTGATGCCGGCCTGTCCAGGGCGGAGGCCGTTCAGAAGCAGGCAACCGCGCGCCTCGGCCTTGCGGAAAGCGGCCTCGCCCGGGCCGATAGTCTGGTGAAGAAAAATGCGGTTTCCCGGGAGGAATTCGATACTCGCGAAAGTGAAGTGGCGCAGGCACAAGCTGATCTTCTTGCCGCCGAAGCAGGACTCCGCACGGCCCGGCTCGATCTTGAATTCGCGGATGTCCATGCGCCGATCACGGGCATTGCAGGCCGCTTCAATATCACCGTGGGAAACTATATATCCGGTGGCAATGCCAACGCCACCATCCTGACCACCATTGTGCCGCACCATCCGATTTATTGTAATTTCGAAGTGGACGAGCGCCGCGTTCTCCAATTCAACAGGCTGCTTCTCGACAGCCCTGAAGGTGGCCGCGGGGGCGGGCAATCCAAAGTCGAAATCGCTGTTTCTGACCGCGATAAATTCGAATTCGAAGGCCAGATCGATTTTTCCGAAAACCAGCTTGACCGTCAGACTGCGACCTTGCAGATCCGCGCTAAAGTAAATAACGAAAACGAATTTCTTACTCCAGGTCTGTTTGCCCGCGTCCGTGTTCCGATTGGCGAGCCTGCCGAAAGGCTTCTGGTTCAGGATGCCGCGCTTGGTTTCGATCAGTCCAAGCGCTTTGCCTGGATCTTGAAACCAGACAACAGCGTGGAGCGCCGATTCGTCGAAACCGGCGCCTTGGAAGAGGGTCTGCGGGTGATCACCGAAGGCATCGGGAAGGATGATCTCATTGCGATTTCTGGAATCCAGCTTCTACGCCCGGGAGCGCCTTTACAGCCAACAACAGTGCCAATGATCGCCACCGAAGGTGATGGTGAAACCAAAGAGGCCCCGGCCAAATGAAAAGCTTTTCCTTCTTTTTCATCGACCGTCCGCGCTTTGCGACGGTCATTTCGCTGCTGATCGTGTTCATCGGCGCGATTTCCTATTTTACGCTGCCCGTCGCGCAGTTTCCCGAGGTCGCTCCACCGACAGTTGTAGTGCAAACAGCCTACCCGGGGGCCACTCCGGACACTATTGCCAAAACTCTTGCCGCGCCAATCGAACAAGAGGTTAACGGCGTGGAAAACATGCTCTACATGAACTCGCAGAGCACGGCGGACGGAGCCTACTCGCTCACTGTGAGCTTCAAGCTCGGCACCGATCTCGATAAGGCCCAGGTGCTGGTTCAGAACCGCGTTGCCATTGCCCAGGCGCGCCTGCCGGAATCGGTCCGCCGCATTGGCGTGACCGTCCAAAAAGCCTCGCCCGACCTTTTGCTCGTGGTCCAGATGTTCTCGAAAGACGGCACCTTCGATCTTGGCTACGTCTCCAATTACGGCTTGCTACAAGTCCGCGAGCGCCTGCGCCGTATCGATGGCGTTGGCGAAGTGCGCTTGTTCGGCGGGCGTGAATATTCCATGCGGGTGTGGCTGAATCCGGAGCGGATGGCATTTTACAAACTATCCGCAGAAGAAGTTGTTGCCGCCCTGCGCGCCCAGAATGTCCAGATCGCCGCCGGCACCATCGGCCAGCAACCGATGGAAAAGGAATTGCCATTTCAAGTCAATGTCACCGCCCAGGGACGCCTCTCCGATGTAGGCGAGTTTGAAAAAGTTGTCGTGAAAACCGGTGATAACGGCCGCATCGTCCGCCTTGCAGATGTTGCCAGGGTCGAACTTGGCTCGCTCGATTATAACGTCAACGCCTACCTGAACGAAACGCCAACCCTGGCCCTCCCTGTCTTTCAGCGACCCGGCTCGAACGCCCTCGAAACCTCCAAAGCCATTCGCACTGCGATGGATGAAATGGCTGCGGATTTCCCAAAAGGTCTTGAATACGCAATCTTCTATGACCCCACCCAATTCATCGATAAATCGATTGAAGCAGTGCTGCATACGCTGTTTGAAGCGGTTCTTCTGGTGGTGCTGGTGATGATCATCTTCCTCCAATCCTGGAGGGCCGCCCTCATCCCTGTTCTAGCCATTCCGGTATCGTTGATCGGCACGTTCGCGATCATGCAGATATTTGGTTTCTCGATTAACAACCTCACTCTTTTCGGACTGGTGCTTGCCATCGGCATCGTGGTCGATGACGCCATTGTGGTGGTTGAAAACATCGAGCGGAATCTTGAAAAAGGCCTGACCCCTCGCGAAGCG
Source organism: Akkermansiaceae bacterium (assembly GCA_014379305.1). GTDB lineage: Bacteria > Verrucomicrobiota > Verrucomicrobiia > Verrucomicrobiales > Akkermansiaceae > Luteolibacter. Next base: position 1,850 of record JACMMB010000262.1, on the reverse strand, counting down.
GCCCGTATTTCAATGACGGAAGTCAGCGGCGCGATCATCGCTACGTCGCTCGTGCTGCTCGCCGTGTTTATCCCGACCGCATTCCTCACGGGTATTTCCGGTCAGTTCTACCGCCAGTTCTCCCTGACCATCGCCGCTTCGACCACGATTTCAGCGATCGTATCGCTAACCCTAAGCCCTGCTCTCGGGGTGCTGCTATTGCGAGCCAAGCATGACAAACAGGATTTAATGACGCGTGGAATCAATTTCCTCCTAGGCTGGTTCTTCAAAATTTTCAACCGCGCATTCGATGGCTTGAACCGAGGCTATACCTCGCTGGTCAAGCGCACTGTTCGTCTCGGTTTCGTCATGATTCTCTTGTATGCAGGACTCTTGGCAATCGCAGGTCTAGGCTTCAAAATGGTGCCCGGTGGCTTCATCCCGCCACAGGATCAGGGCTATGCGATTGTCGCCGCGCAGCTTCCCAGCGGTGCCTCGCTGGATCGAACCGATGAGGTCGCGAAACAGCTGATCAAGCTCGTTTCAAAAGTGGAAGGCGTCGAGGGAGTGGTTAGCTTCGCAGGCTTTAGCGGGGCGACCTTTTCAAACGCCACCAATTCCATCGTGCTTTTCCCGGTGTTCAAGCCTTTCTCGGAGCGGGAGCGCGGCCCGGCGATCTACGAGAATCTCACCAAAGCCATCCGGAAAATCGATGCCTTCGGCATCGTGATCCCACCACCGACGGTCCGTGGCCTGGGCAATGGTGGCGGCTTCAAAATGGAAATTCAGGATCGCGCAGGCCTTGGTTACGCCGCCTTGGAGCAAGCCACCTGGGGGCTTGCCTTCGCCGCATCCGCAGAGCCGGAAGTCGCTCAGGCTTTCACTCCATTCAATTCCTCCGGGCCACAACTGTATGCTGATATCAATCGTGAAAAAGCCCTGATGCTCGGGGTTCCGCTCGAAAACCTCTTCCAAACTCTCGAAGTATATCTCGGCTCATCATTTGTTAACGAACTGGACCTCTACGGCCGCACATACCGAGTCACGGCCCAAGCCGACGCAAGTTTCCGCGACGATTATGAAGACATTGCCAAGCTGAAAACGCGCAACGCCGCCGGAGAAATGGTGCCTCTGGGTTCCGTCATGGAATTGCGCCAGGCCACGGGTCCGGACCGGGTCGTCCGCCATAATCTCTATCCCGCCGCCGACCTCATCGGAGCTGCCGCGCCCGGAATCAGCACCGGTCAGGCCCTTGCCAAGATGGAGTCCCTCGCAAGTAAGGTGTTGCCGCCCGGCATCAGTTATGAGTGGACCGAACTCGCGTATCAGGAAAGCGAGAATTCTGGCTCGCCCACGATCATTTTCCTCGTCGCCATCCTCTTCGTTTTTCTACTCCTGGCCGCACAATACGAAAGCTGGGGACTTCCTCTGGCTGTAGTCCTGACCGTCCCACTCTGTCTCGCCGGTGCAATTTGGGGCATCTACATTCGCGGCATGGATAACAACATCCTAACCCAGATCGGACTTGTGGTCCTGATCGCCCTGGCGAGTAAAAATGCCATCCTGATCGTCGAGTTTGCCAAGCAACTGGAGGATCAGGGAATGGATCGTTTCGAAGCGGCTGCGGAAGCCGCCTCGCTGCGTCTCCGCCCCATTATCATGACCTCGCTCGCTTTCATCCTAGGCGTCATCCCTCTTGTCATTGCCTCCGGACCCGGAGCGGAAATGCGGCAGGCGCTCGGGACTGTCGTATTCTTCGGCATGATTGCCGTGACCCTTTTCGGCATCCTGTTCGCCCCGTTTTTCTACGTTCTCGTGCGCCGGGGCTCAAAGCCCCCGGTTAAATTCAACGACTGAAATCAATCCGTAAT
>JACMMB010000261.1 GCA_014379305.1 Akkermansiaceae bacterium | reverse complement strand
CTACGGTCTTCAGGACATGATCACGATGAAACACATCGATAACATGGCTAAAATCATCCTGCTGACCGGCACGATCGTCGGTTATGCCTATTTGATGGAGCTGTTTGTGGCGTTTTACTCCGGCGCGATTTATGAAATGGACGCCTTCAAGTTCCGGATCGCCGGACCGTATTGGTGGGCATACGCCGCAATGATGAGTTGCAACGTCTTATCCCCCCAGGTGTTCTGGTTCAAGGCCTGTAGGGAAAATCTCTGGGTCGTGATGGTTGTGGCGATGTGTGTGAACGTCGGCATGTGGTTTGAGCGCTTTGTCATCATCGTCACCACGCTCACCCGGATGTGGCTGCCAGGCGATTGGAAAACCTACTCGCCCTCCGGTGTGGAGATGATGACTTTCGTGGGCACGATTGGATTGTTCCTGACTCTTTTCCTGCTTTTCCTGCGATTCCTCCCCTGCATCAACATCGCCGAGGTGAAATGGGCCAAGCCCGAGAGTGACCCGCACTTCGAAGACCTCGAATCGCATGACGATAAGGGGACGAAGGAAATCGCCGCATATCAAAAGGAATTTCCCGCCTCGAAAAGCTGATTTCCTGAAAATTCCAACTGAACAAATAATTTCCATCCAGTGAGCACCACCCGCAAACGCGTTTATGGCTATCTTGCCGAGTTCAGCAGCGCCTCCGCGCTTTACAAGGCGGCGGAGCAGGTGCGCGATGCCGGCTTCCGCAAATGGGATTGCTACACGCCATATCCTGTCCACGGACTTGACGGCGCGATGGGCTTGAAGCGTTCCATTCTGCCGTGGTTCGTATTCTTCGGTGGTTTGACCGGCACAGCGACTGCGTTTGCCTTGCAATATTCCACCCAGGTCCTGATCTATCCGACCACCGTCCAGGCGAAGCCCGCCAACATCTTCACCATCCCCGCCTTTTTTCCGGTAATGTTCGAGCTTACGATTCTGTTTGCCGGTTTCACGGTCCTTTTCGGATTGCTCGGCTTGATTCAGCTTCCACGCCTGAATCATCCGCTTTTCGCCAGCAGGCAATTCCATCGTGCCACCGATGATGGTTTCTTCATCGCCATCGAGGCCCGGGATGCAAAGTTCAGCCCCCACGCCACCCGCGATCTCCTCGCTGAGATCGGCGGAGAGAACATCGAACTTGTTGAAGAGGAAGATCTATAATCAACACCCACCCGATTTAATTTTAAACCAGCCATGCGCTATTTCTTTCTAGCTTACGCGATCATCGCCGTCCTGATTGTGGGAATCGGGGGTTTCCGCGGTCAAAAATTCTCCAAGCCGCCGATTCAGATTTTCCCTGATATGGACAATCAGGATAAGCTCAAGGCGCAGTCTCCGGACCCGTTTTTCGCAGATCGCCTGGGTTCACGGCACCCGGTCAAAGAAACCCAGCCTCGCGGATTCAGCGAAGCAGGCCAGCGTGAGATCGGTGGAATTCCCGAGTATGAGTTCGGTGGCCAGACCGGTTATTATTACACCGGTCACGTCGGCGATTACTACGGAACAGGCATGCCCGAAGAGCTTGAACTCACCGGGGAAACCGCTGAAGCCTTGATTCATCGCGGCGAGGAGCGATTTGGAATTTATTGTTCCGTCTGCCATGGAAAATCCGGCGACGGCATGGGTATCACCAGTAAATACGGGGTTCCCGGCATCGCGAATTTCCACCTGGATCCCTACAAAACCGGAGCTTACCCGGACGGGCGGATGTTTGAAGTCATTACCAATGGCAAGGGCCAGATGAGCGGCTACGCGGCAAATATCCCGATTCGTGACCGCTGGGCCATCATTGCATACGTCCGCACCCTTCAAACCGCCAAAGCAGCCGCCACCGCAGCCAAATAATTTCCCAGATGTCCCATCACGTCACATCCGCCGATATCGCCATCCATGGCGACCACCTCGATCAATCGAAGATCGCCAAAGTAAAAACGATCGCACTCGCGACCGCAGCCATCGGCACCTTGGTGAGTTTGTATCTGCTTTTCTTCGCGCCGGAAAAATGGCGGGGATGCTTCGCCTATTCATGGCTCTTTGCCTATTACTTTTTCCTTACTCTTTCCATCGGCGGCGTCTTCTGGACCCTCCTGCACAATGTCTCAAACTCCGGATGGGGCACTTCCGTCCGCCGCACTTTTGAAAATCTCGGTTCAACCTATCCGTGGATATTCCTTTTCGGATTGCCGCTGTTGTTTCCAAGTGTAAACCAATACCTCTACGAGTGGATGAATACTCACAGAGCTGCGACAGGCGATGTGAAAGAGTATCTTCATCACGCCGATCATATGCTCTTCAGCAAGCATTGGTTCATGAACCTGCCCTTTTGGTATTTCCGTGTGCTCTTTTACGGACTCGCTCTTTCGTCAGTCATTTATTTCCTGCGGAAAACCTCCACCGCGCAGGATACCGATCCGAATCCCGGGGTTCAGCGTCTGTTGAAGGCCCGTTTCCATTCAACTTACCCGCTGGTGATCTATGCATTGACGATCACTTTTACCGGCTTCGATTTCCTGATGGGTCTCGATTATAAATGGTTCTCCACCATGTGGGGGGTATATCTCTTCGCCGGATCGACCCTGAACTCGATGGCGGTGATCATTCTGGTCTGCGCGTGGTTGAAAAGCCAAGGCCATCTCAAGCACGTCACCGGGCCGGAACATTTCCACATCATGGGCAAGCTGCTGTTCGCCTTCACCGTATTTTGGGCCTACATTGCCTTTTCCCAATTTTTCCTGATCTGGTATGCCGGAATCACCGAGGAAACATCCTACTTCCTGATCCGCAATACCGGCAATTGGAACACCGCGATGTTGTTCCTGGTCTTCGGCCACTTCGTGATTCCATTTGTTGTTCTGCTCCAGGCATGGCTGAAAAAGAATTCCAAGTATCTCTCAATCGTCGCGGTCTACACCCTCTGCATGCATGTGTTGGATCATTACCTGATCACTATTCCCGAGCGCGGTGTTTCCCTTGGAAATATCAAGCCGGACGTCTTTGGAGATATCGTCACGGCAATCCCCGGCGCGTTCTGGGGCGACATATTCGCTTTTGTCACCATCGGTGCGGCTTTCCTGTTCTTCCTGATCCGCGCCATTGGCCAGCATTCCCTATATCCGAACCGCGATCCGCGTATTCTTGAATCCGCCAACCTTTCCAACTAATCCCACCCAACCTTTTTCTCTCACCGCATGGACCCAACTCGTGACAATCCGCTGATCCGGCTCAAAGCCTTCTTCGACGGCTTCGGCATCTTTTTCATCTTTGCCATCGCCATCGCACTGATTGCCGGATTCGGCGCGGTTTTCGGAGTGCTTGAAAAAAGCGGGACTCCCGAGGATGCGGCAGGGGATATCCGGTATAAAACCAAAAAGGAAATCGATGCCGCCCAGGCGGCTTTCCTGACCGAAAATCAAATTTCCGATGCGGTCGGCGTGGTCGCCAAAGAACTGGTTATGTCAAAGCCGGTTGCCATGAAAAAGCCCGAGCAAATCGTTCCCGGCTCGGCAACCGCTTTGAAACTTGCCGAGGCTCCCGCGCCTGATATGAAAACGATTGATGCTCCAGCCGGAGACGCCGAAGCACCTATCGATCCAGCCGCGCTGGAGATCGGTAAAGCGCAATTCATGGTTTGTGGTGCTTGTCATGGCATGAACGGAGAGGGTGGGGTGGTAGCCCCCCCGCTTGCCGGTTCGGAATGGGTCACCGGCCCGATTTCCAATCTCATCCTGATCCAGCTTCGCGGACTTAAAGGCCCGATCACCGTAAAGGGTCAGGAATATAATTTTCCAGCCGGCATGACGCCGATGGCCTATCAGACGGACGAGCAAATCGCCGGTGTCCTGACTTACATTCGCAACAGCTTTGGAAACAAGGCCTCCGCTGTAACAGCCGAACAGGTAGCTCCATTGCGCGGTGAGGTTGGCAAGCCGCAAGTCACCGTCGAAGAACTTACCAAACCTTGAAATCCCAACGCCTTCTCCTACAGTCTCAATGTCCTCCGTAACCACCGACCACTCCGTTGAAGATGCCCGGCTCCGTGCCGGTATCGACCGTTCGCTGCGTCATCCTGTCATGTTTTTCCTCACCAGCGGTGCCGCATGGCTCGCGGTATCGATCGTCCTTGGAGTTATTTCTTCCGCAAAAGTGCACTCACCGGGTTTTCTCGATTCATGCTCGTGGCTCACCTATGGCAGAACTCAAGCCGCCCACGTCAATGCCCTGGTTTATGGCTGGGGTTTCCAAGCCGCCTTCGGGGTGATTGTGTGGATGATTTCCCGGCTCTCACGTCAGGAATGCAAAGCCGCTGGAATCATTTTAACCGCCGGCCATGTCTGGAATCTTGGAGTCACCTTCGGGGTTCTTGGCATCCTTTTTGGAGATGGAACCGGGATGCCATGGATGGAATTTCCAGCCTACACCTGGCCCGTGCTGCTGCTCAGTTATTTCGCTATCGTGATCTGGTCCTTCATCCAGTTTAAAGTCCGTCCGGAAGGCCACGTTTATATTTCCCAATGGTATCTGATGGCGGCGATGATCTGGTTCCCGTGGGTGTTTTTAACCGCGAACATTCTTCTGCATGTGATGCCCGGAAATCCGGTGATGGCCGCCGGTATCAATGCCTGGTATAAATCCAGCCTCATCTTCCTGTTTTTCACGCCGGTCGCCATTGGAACCGCATTTTATCTCACGCCAAAAGTCACTGGACGCCCGATTCATAGTTACTCTCTTGCAAAATTGGGATTCTGGTCTCTCGCGATCATCATGCCGTGGGCTGGAATGCAGAAGCTGACCGGCGCGCCGATACCGTATTTCATCCCTTATCTGGGAGCGACCGCCACCGTCCTGTTTTTCATTCCCGCATTTACCGCAGCCGTGAACATCCTCCGTACTGCCATATCCGATGTCGACCTGGTCAATTATAGCCCGACCTTGCGTTTCACCATGGCTGGCGTGGTCGGTCTCATTGTCACGGCCGTTGCCGCCGTCTTTCTGAATCTTCCGAATTCCACATTGAAACTGACCCAGTTCTCCATGTCGGGTTACGGTTTCGAAATCCTCGCGCTCTATGCCTTCTTCAGCTTCGTGATGTTTGGCGCGATATATTTCATCGTACCAAGAATCACCCAGCGGGAATGGCTGTCCCGCCGATTGATCATAATGCACTTCTTTTTCTCGGTTTACGGGATCGTCACAGTGGCTCTGGTTGCGATTTTCGGTGGTTTGCAGCAGGGGATAGGCCAAGAGGATTTCACCCAGCCATGGGAAGTCGCGGCTACCCGGGCTTATCCTTATGCGGTCGCCATCACTACATCGTGGTGCCTGATCCTCTTTTCAAATGTGTTCTTTTTCTTGCACTTGACCGTGATGTGGATGCGTCTTGGCCGTCGCAGCACCCATCCGACGCTGCTCACATCCGGACACGGTAACAGTCCCCATGGCGAAGAGGGAGACATCGACACGCTTGGCTCGTCCACGGCATCAGCGCACTAAATTTATTTTCCCAACCCGCACATGAGCTTCCGCACTTTCATCCTTAGCCTCTCCGCCAGCTTCGGAGTTGCATGGTTGGCCATCGTCATCGTCCCGTATTATAAAATGCGTGCCATCGAACCCATCACCATGGGCGATGATGCGGACGGCACCAATGTTGTATTCATTCCCAAACGCGCCGGGCGGATCACCGATGGCTCGCAGGTCTATGCGGAGAACGGCTGCTACCTTTGCCATACCCAGTTGATCCGTCCGACCTATGCGGGAAATGACCTTTTCCGCCCCGATTGGGCCGGCATGGCAAACGATGATGATCGTGGGGATACCCGCCGCGAAACCAATGCTTTCGATTTCGCAGGTGAAAATTTCGCCCACATCGGTGTTGCGCGCATAGGTCCTGATCTTTCCAATCTGGGTCGCCGCGTGGAATCCGTTTATGCGAAAGATACCGATCCCGAGCTATGGCTCTATCGCCATCTCTACAACCCGCGTTACAAGCCGGAGCGCCGTCTCTCGACCTGTCCATCCTTCCGTTTTCTTTTCGAGGAGTTGGAAATCAAAGGAAATCCCTCTGACGAAGCACTTCCGTTTTCGGGCGAGGATGGCAAGGAGATCGTCCCCGGGCCAGATGCCCGCGCTCTGGTTTCATATCTACTTTCCTTGAAAAAAGACCAACCCGTGCCAGCATCCATCAACTTCGCTCCCGCCAAACCGGAAGCTGCCCCGGCAGTTGCAAAACCGACGCCTGAGGCACCTGTAAAAGCAGCACCCGCTCCTTGATTTTCCTGCAACCATTTTCATATTTCCACATCATTCTCCACCATGTCCGCACCCACCCCGCATCCAAACCAAAAGCCTGATCTCGAAGAGTCGATCAATGTCTCCCAGGTCCACGGTCGGGTTATCAGCGAATACTCCGCAACCGCCCGTGAAAAGCGTCTGGCGAGCAACGGACATGAGCCGGTCGCGCTTTGGGTTATCGCCGCCTGCGGCTTTGTCTTGCTGATTGCTGGCGGCGTTCTCGGCAATGCGGGAACTTTGTTTTCATACGAAGAGACCTTCCGGGAAGGTTACGTTCGCGGCGCAGCTCCGGGCCTAGGTGACGCGGGACCGCTTCCGAAAGCGGCGCTGGCTGCCTTCAGCGGCAAGGGTGCCAAAATTTATTCGAAATGCAGCGGTTGCCATGGTTCCGATGCGAAGGGGGATGGTGCGAATTATCCTTCACTCGTGGGTTCCAAATGGGTTCTTGGAGACACCCAGAAATTCGCAATGGTGATTCTCAACGGCCTGCAAGGTCCAACCAGCAACGGAAAATCCTACGGTGCGGGCATCATGCCGGCTCAGGGGGCCGGCATGACTGCCGAGGATCTTGCCGGAGTCATGACTTATATTCGGAATAACTTTGGAAATACCTCTGGTGATATTGTCTCCACGGAAATGGCTCAAAACGCCATCGATATTTCCGGGAAACGCGAGAAGGCTGGCCAAGCGGTCAACGCCGAGGAAATCGCCGCCAAGCATATGACCATGTTGCCGGGTGCCGAAATTGACCCGGCCATGATGGTCAATCCGCAAACTCTCGCTCCAATGCAATAACTTCAAATATTGCGGGTCCGCCGGCCCGCAAACTCACTCAACCTAACATCTCCGCCTGAACTACCCATGAGCGCCCACGCCGCATCCCATTCCGAGCAAAACCATTCGCATGACGATCATGGCGATCATCATCATGACCCCGGATGGCTTCGGAAATACGTATTTTCCACCGACCACAAGACGATCGGAATGCAATATGGGATTACCGCCATGCTATTCCTTGCCTTCGGCTTTTACCTGATGATGGTGATGCGCTGGAGTATCGCATACCCGCACGAGCCGCTTCCCGGCTGGATGAGCTGGATTTTCACTGACGGCTGGAAAGCCCGTTGGCTTTCGGACGGGAAAGTTACAGGGGAAACCTATAACATGTTCGGTGCCATGCATGGTACGATCATGGTCTTCCTCGGCATTGTGCCCCTTGGTTTCGGTGCTTTCGGAAATTATGTCACGCCATTGCAAATCGGTGCCGTCGACATGGCATTTCCGAAACTGAACATGGTCAGTTATTGGGTCTATTTCCTCGGTGGCGTGATGATGTGCGCCTCATTCTTCATGGAGTCCGGGGCGGCCAAATCCGGTTGGACGAATTACTCTCCGCTCGCTGGTTTTGCCGATGGGCAAATCGTCAACCAATGGCTTGCCGGTCAAACCCAATGGCTTATCGGCTTGGTATTGTTGATTACCTCATCGCTGCTCGGATCGGTCAATTTCATCACCACGATCATTAACTTGCGTGCCCGCGGAATGACCTGGATGCGACTGCCGTTTTTCGTCTGGTCGATGTTGGTCACCGGTTTCCTGCTCTTGCTCGCTTTCCCTCCGTTGGAAGCCGCCGGCATCATGCAGTTGATGGACCGTGTGGGCCATTCATCCTTTTTCATGCCTTCCGGACTCTTCACAAAAACCGAAGGCCTGGCCGATCTTTCGGGCGGCGGTTCGCCTCTACTCTTCCAACACCTTTTCTGGTTCCTCGGTCACCCTGAGGTTTACGTCCTATTATTGCCAGCAATCGCCTGCGTGGCCGAAGTCATCCCGGTGAATACCCGCAAACCACTCTGGGGTTACAAGTCGATGGTGTATTCCGTGCTCATTCTTGGTTTCCTTTCATTCATTGTGTGGGCTCACCACATGTACATGACCGGAATGGGTGCGGCGGTTTCGACCTTCTTCCAAACGACGACGGTGCTGATCTCAATTCCGTCTGTGGTCATTCTCACCGCGATGATCATCTCATTATGGGGTGGCTCGATCCGTTTCACTCCGCCAATGCTGTGGGCATGCGCATTTATTCCGATGTTCGGCATCGGTGGACTCACTGGCCTGCCCCTGGCTTTCAATCTCGTCGGACTTCACCTCCACGATACCTATTACGTCATCGGTCACTTCCATTACGTGGTTGCACCCGGCATTCTCTTCGGCCTCTTCGCCGGGGTCTATCATTGGTACCCGAAAATTACCGGTCGCTTTATGAGCGGCTTCCTAAGCCATCTTCACTTCTGGCCCAGCCTGATATGCATGAACCTGATCTTCTTCCCGATGATGGTGCAAGGCATGGCTGGATTTCACCGCCGGTGGTATAACGGCGGGGACGCTTACCTTTCGAGGGCCGCCGATGATGCAAACGTGTTTGGAAACATCGTCCGGAATTACATCGATCTGAACATTGTAATGTCGGTCAGCGCATGGGCGCTTGCCATCGCCCAGATTCCTTTCGTCATCAATTTGTTCTGCTCATGGAAAACCGGTCGGAAAGTCCAGAGTGACAATCCCTGGGATGCCACCACGCTTGAGTGGGCCACTCCGACACCTCCGGGTCACGGTAACTTTACCTTCGATGTCGCTGTTTACCGGGGGCCGTACGAATACTCACGGCCGGATTGTGAAAAGGATTATTTTCCACAATGGGAAGCGCCTAGGAAACACTCGGAAGAGCACCAAGAGGAACCCGTCATCGCCAACAGCG
>JACMMB010000260.1 GCA_014379305.1 Akkermansiaceae bacterium | reverse complement strand
TCTTCCAGGGCGGGAAATCGGGACAATACAGGTCCTTCAGCCAGTCATGATTTCATGACTCACTTGACAGTGGATTCGCGAGCAGTGACCGTCATTGCGGTTGATCACCCACGGTCCGTCTCTCTCGGGGACTACTCTGGATTGTCGGCCGATTCCGCCTCGTCGTCAGTTGCTGCTGACGGCGGGGTTTTTCAAGCCTGGTGATTCGGTTATTCGGAAATCATGTGGATGGAAAGGTTGGTTTGGTTGACGGCCACATCGCTGCAAGCCTTGAATTTGTGGGGAAAAACCCGTATAACAAAAACCCCGCCGGCTACTGGAGCGGGCGGGGTTCTCGAAAAAATCGATGATCTGAATTAGATCTTGAACTACCTGCCTACCTCCTTGGTAAGGGAATTACTCATAAAGCCCAGCTTGGGGGATCCGATCCCGCCATCGAGACTGTATCGGATCGCCGCAATGTCAGCCATGCATACGGACATGCCCGGCGACCACTGGGTCGGTTGAGGATGGTTGGTATGGATTGTTGAGCGCATGACTTGCTGAAGGTTCAGAACTGATAATTAGATCATGTGGGAACGTCAATACAATATATAAAAAGTTTTTGCTTATCGGTCATCACAACGAAGAAAATGCCATGGTCTTTCTTTGCGACCAACTCTATCAAAACCTTGCCCATCTCGCACTTCACCATTTTCCTTCACGTCGCATGACATGATGTTACTACCGCGATAATCTTACTTTTTCAGTTTCGGGTGAGTTCCAAGATTGCGTTTTCCAGAGCTTCGATGACAAGCCGGTCATGGCGATAACAGGCGAGGCTTTCGCCAGCATGCAGGAGAATATCCTTACTATCGCCATCGCGGGTGACCCAGAGAAGGCCGCTCAGGCAGTGAATATTTCCCGCAGCTTGAAAAGTGCTGGAAAAAGTTTCCCGACGTTCCAACTCACGACGTCTGACGCTGCTGGTTTGACAACGGTTCCCGGTGAACCATCTGGAAAATGCCGAGTTCGGAAGGATCGTTTGCATGAAAGGAACTTATCTGAAGCCACCGGGCCGGGTAGCCACAGACCGGGAAATTTCAGACCTGCACAGATACTTAATTTGACTCCCCTGTGTATGTTGCTTTTCTTGGGATCTGTCCATTGTCCCAAATCCGTTTTCCGCCAATCTTGCTCGATGGAACGAAACTCAAACCAACCGCTCTACCTTCGGATCGCCGAACGCATGGAGGCGATGATCGACGCCGGATCGCTGCGGGCCGGAGACCGGATTCCCTCGATACGGCATTCAAGCGTGCAGCATCAGGTAAGCATTCCCACGGTCATGCAGGCATACTCGGTGCTAGAGAGCCGGCGGCTAATCGAGGCGCGGCCGAAGTCCGGATTTTATGTAAGGCCTCGGCTGAGCAAGACATTGCGCCAACCGGTGGCATCCAAACGCAAGCCGTCGGTCGCGTCGCTGGCGGCATTCGCCTCGGTGCTTTCAGTGATTCAAGACGTCAACGATCCCTCGCTGGTGCCGCTTGGCGCGGCCGTGCCGGGAGATGAGCTGCTGCCGATGAAGAAACTGGGGCAGCTGACCTCGGCTCTGATTCGTAAAACGAAAGGGATCTGTCTCCGCTATGATCCAGTGCCAGGCTGCCTTCTCATGCGCAAGGAATTGAGCAAGCGATCGCTGGATTGGGGCTGCGGGTTCGATGCCGGGGATTTTGTCATCACCCTCGGCGCGAGCGAGGCTCTGCATCTCGCATTGCTGGCAGTGACTCGACCGGGGGATACGGTGTTAGTCGAATCACCGACTTACTACGGCACGCTCAATCTGCTTGCACAGCTCAAGCTGAAGGTGATCGCCGTGCCCGCGTCGTCGGGCGACGGACTGGACATGAATGCGGTGAAAGAGGCGCTCAATACTCATACGGTCGCAGCCATGCTTGTGATTCCGAATTTCTCGAATCCGATCGGCAGTCTGATGCCGTTGGCCAATCGCCGCGAGTTGCTAGAGCTGGCGGAGAAACACGGCATCCCCATCATCGAGGACGATATTTACGGAGATCTGCCGCACGAGGGGCCGCGCCCCCATTGTTTGAAATCACTGGATCAGGAGGGCCGCGTAATTCTGTGTGGATCGTTTTCGAAAACGCTCGCACCTGGGTTCCGTGTCGGCTATATCGTTGCCGGAAAATTCCAACAGAGGGTGATGGAACTGAAAAACGCCTTCAATCTGGGAGGCCCGCCGCTGCCCGGCCTAACGATTGCGGAATTCCTGCGAACAGGCGGCTACGAGCGCCATTTACGGAGATTGTGCCACACTTACCGCCATCAGGTTTGCAAGATGCGTGAGACCGTGGCCGAGGCGTTTCCGGAAGGAACCAAACTCAGCAATCCCTCGGGCGGCTTCGTGCTCTGGCTGGAACTGCCGAGAAGCACGGACGTTCTCGCCGTTTTCCGCGAAGCCCGCGCCACTGGGATCAGCTTCGCTCCCGGGCCCTTGTTCTCGCCGAATGGTAGTTTCAAAAACTGCATGCGACTGAGTTGCGGATCACCATGGACTCCGCGGATCGAGTCGGCGCTCGGCAGCTTGGCGGGGATTGTCCGAACCTTGCAATCCACTCAGCTTACATGAAATTCGCGAAAGCCGGATTGCGGATGACGTTCAAAGTTCATCAAATAATGATTCGCGGGCACAACCCCTCCGGCATATTCAAGCAGGCTCCTAACTATTGCCAGTGTCGGAGTCAAATCCCGGGATTCGATCAGACAAGCTTTGGAATCGGACGGGGATGACGGGACAGCACCCTACCCTCAATAGGGCCCACGGATGTAAGCACCGACTTCATTTTGATAGAACTTGCGCAGCGTGTCGTGAAGTTCCGGAGAGAGAGGGGAAAGCAGCGAGACAGCCGCATTCGCGGTCACCTGCGAGGGGCGGCTGGAACCGGTGATGACGGTGGTCACGGCCGGGTGATCGAGAATCCAACGTTGGGCCATCTGCGCCATGGTCAGACCTGCTGGCACCAGCGGCTTGAGCGAATCGGCAAGTTCAACGGCTTTTTCATAGGGCAGACCGGCGAAGGTTTCACCCACGTTGAAGGCCTGGCCGTCGCGATTGTAGTTGCGATGGTCGTTCTCTGGGAAAATGGTCGTAACGCTGAGATTGCCTGCAAGTGCTCCGCTGGCCAGGGGCAGACGCACAATCAGCGCGACCTTACTGGCAATGGCCGCAGGGAACAGAACTTCCGCGGGCTTTTGGCGGAAAAGGTTGAAGATGATTTGCAACGAGGTGAGTCCAGGCTGCTCCAGGCAGACCAGGGCTTCGTCCATCGACTCCACGCTTGCGCCGAAACGGCGGATTTTTCCCTCATCGCGGAGCTTTCTCAGCCACTCGAAGATTTCGCCCTGTCGGAGGATTTCCGTGGGAACGCAATGAAGCTGGGTGAGATCGAGGGTTTCCATGCCGAGTCGTTTGAGCGAGGCCTCCGTGGCGGCCCGAAGTGAAGCCTCGCTGTAACCGCCCGGATAGAGTCCGGCGGTGCGGCCGAGCTTGGTGGCCACGAAAATCTCGCATTCGGTCTGTTTTAGGAATCTACCGATCAATTCCTCGCTACGGCCTCCACCGTAGACATCCGCAGTGTCGAAAAAGTTCACGCCCGCTTCTACTGCCGCCGCTAGGATGGCGTGGCAATCCGCCTCATCGACTGTCCCCCAATCGGTCCCTCCAAGCTGCCAACAGCCGAGGCCGATTTCCGAAACTTGATGGCCGGTTTGTCCGAAGTTGCGAGTTTTCATCAGGCGCGAGACGATAGCGGCGGATCACGGACGGTCGAGGCTTTCCGGCAGTGGTTCCATCAAGATTCGGAAAAGTTAAGGATTGTCACACGGATATGAAAACGTCATTTTGAACCCGTGGTTCGTTATCGTCCGAATGTCGCCGCATTGGTCGTAAATTCAGCGGGAAACCTGCTGATTTGTGAACGATGGACGATTCCAGGCGCGTGGCAGTTTCCCCAGGGCGGTGTGGACGGAGACGAAACGCTCGAGCAGGCGCTGTTCCGCGAGGTGCGTGAGGAAATCGGTCTGGATGCGAGGCACTATGATGTGATAGAGCGGCGCCAAGGCTACCGCTACCTCTATCCAACAGTTGCGCGGGGAAAGAAGCTCCGAAAACATGGAAGTCACGGTCAGGAGCAAACTTACTTTCTCTGTCATCTCAAATCCGATGCGCCACCGGTGAACGTGAAGCAAAAGCAACGTGAATTCCGGGCCTACCGCTGGATCCTGCCAGTGGAGTTCGATCTCGACTGGCTGCCTCCTTTCAAACGCGACGTTTACCGGGAGGTGATGCGTGATTTTTTCCAGGTGGAGCTGTGAGATTCACACCCGCAGCAGATTCCACGCGGTGACCAATGCCTTGAGGCCGGCCATCTCGATCGAAGGATCCACCCCGGCACCCCAAAGCAACCGTCCATCATCATGCTGGACTTGGACATAGGAGGCGGCGCTGGCATCGGACCCGCCGCGCACGGCGTGGGACCGATAGTCGGTCACTTTGAAATTCTTGAGACCTGATCCTTCGAGCGCATGGACGAAAGCATTGATCGGCCCGTTGCCAAATCCTTCGATCGCTTTTTTTTCGCCATCGAGAAGGATGCTTGCCTTGCACTGGACTTGGCCGCGCTCGTTAGTCTGATGGAGGAGTTCGTAGTCGATAACGTCCAGCGGGGTGGCGATGTTCACGAACTCTCCGAAGAATGCTTCTCGGATTTCATCGGTCGTGAGTTCACGGCCATATTCGTCGGCGAGGTCATAGATTCTCTTTCCGACTTGCGGGTGCATCGTCTTCGGCAGATCGAATCCATGTTCGCGGTCGAGCACATACGCAACGCCGCCTTTTCCGGATTGGGAATTGATACGGATGATCGCTTCATAGGACCGCCCGATGTCCTGCGGATCGATGGTTAGGTAGGGGACGCCCCAAGGCGTATCGGGATCGGATTCGGTTTCCACGGCTCGGCGGTCGAGGCCTTTTTTGATCGCGTCCTGATGGGAGCCGGAGAAGGCGGTGAAAACGAGCTCACCGGCGTACGGCTGGCGCTCGGGGACACTCAGTCGCGTCACCCGTTCGTAGACCGTTCGGATTGATTGCAGATCTGAAAAATCCAACCCTGTGGGGATACCGTGGCTGTTCAAATTCAAAGCGACCGTGACGATGTCGAGATTTCCGGTGCGCTCGCCGTTACCGAAAAGCGTGCCTTCCACACGATCCGCACCCGCCATCAAGCCGAGTTCTGTTGCGGCGACGCCGGTGCCACGGTCGTTGTGGGTGTGCAGCGAGACGATTACAGAGTCGCGCATGCAAAGATGCCGGCACATCCACTCGATCATGTCAGCATGGATGTTAGGAGTCGTCCATTGCACGGTATCGGGCAGGTTGATGATCATTTTTTTCTGCGGTGTCGGCTGCCAGACGTCGATCACGCCGTTGCAACACTCCAGGGCGAAATCCAACTCGGTATCAGAAAATGACTCGGGCGAATATTGCAGAACCACCTCGGTGCGGGGGATCGTCGGCACGAGTTTTTTCACCAGTTCGGCCCCGTCGATGGCGATCTGCCTGATCGACTCACGCGACGCATCGCTGAAGGTGACGCGGCGCTGTAGCGGCGAGGTGGAGTTATAAATGTGGACGATGGCCCTCTTGGCCCCGTCGATGGCCTCGAAGGTCCGGCGGATGAGTGGCTCGCGGGTTTGCACCAGCACCTGGATCGTCACGTCCTCCGGGATTCGATTTTCATCGATCAAGCGGCGCAGGAAGTTGAATTCCGTGTCCGCGGCGGACGGGAAGCCGACTTCGATCTGCTTGAATCCGACGCGCACGAGCAGGTCGAAGAACTCAAGTTTTTCCTCGATCGACATTGGTTGGGGAAGCGCTTGGTTGCCATCGCGAAGATCGACGGAGCACCACTCGGGTGCATGCCTCAGGGTCTGGTCCGGCCAACTACGGTCGGCCAGTATAACGGCCGGGAATGGCCGGTATTTCGAGAGAGAAGTCGGGTGCATTTTTAAAGAGAGGAATGGTCTGAGAAAGAATGGCGCTGCGCCTCAAGATGGGCGGGCCGGTGGACGAATGTGAAGGAAAGAAAACGTCAACGGGCGGCCAACCCTGGAAGAAGGGGGCTCAGCAGGATGCCGTTGAGAAAAACATTCACGGCACGGACCCTAGCGAGAATTTTGCCTAGAGGTCAACCGTGAAGATCGAACGGCATTCCAACACCGGAATGCCAGGTCAGCGGGTGATCCCGCGCTGCGAGTTCTCGATGAATTCAATTAAATCCCGGACGGCCGGGATATCGCCAGTGTGGGTTGCCTTGAGCGAGCTGAGGGCGATGGCAAGATTTCCGTCCTTTTTCAAAAACAGCTTTTTATAGGCTGTCTTGAGGGCCTGAAGATCTTCCTCGTCAAAACCGCGACGTTGAAGGCCGATCGCGTTGAGTCCGCGCGTTTTCGAAGGATTTCCCTCAACAATCATGAACGGTGGCACGTCCTGAACGACTCGCGACAAGCCCCCAACGAGGGCATGCTTGCCAACGCGGCAAAATTGGTGGATCGCGGCGGCACCGGAAATGATCGCATAATCACCAACTTCGATATGGCCGGCCAATGCGACGGAATTTGAAAGAATGACGTGACTGCCGATCTGGCAGTCATGGGCCACATGCGAGTAACACAGGAACAAATTGTGCGAGCCAATACGGGTGACGGAATCGGCATGTGTGCTGCGATGGACGGTCGTGTTTTCCCTGAAAACATTCAGATCGCCAACCTCCAGATAGGTGGGGTCACCGGCATATTTCAGATCCTGGGTTTTTCCACCAATGGCGGCGAAGGCGAAAAACTCATTGGCTCGCCCGAATTTCGAATGTCCCTCGAGAACCACGTGCGAGTGCAGAACACAATCGTCACCGAGCTCGACATTCGCGCCGACGATGCAATACGGGCCGACGCGGACATTGCGTCCCAGCGTCGCTAGAGGCGAGACAATTGCGGTGGGGTGGATCACCCCGGAAATGTCTGCGAATCAACGCCTGTCTGGCCAGTTTTTTTTCCGAGACACCTGGCACCGGATTCTCCGAGCTTGGACCTGGTGGTTAGTTCCGGCTTCGGCCGGTCTGGGCGGAGGGAATACCACGTGAACGGCGACTAAATATGGGTGCGAATCGCTCCGGCTTTCTCACCCACAAACAAAGCCGCACCACCGACGCGTGTCGATGATGCGGCTGCTTGCCATGTTTGGGGGGAACGGTTTCGATACCGCGTGGCTAAGATCGTTATTTCTTCTTTTTGGCCTCGAGTCCTTCTTTAACCTTGGACTCGATGTCGGCGTAAAGAGCCGGGTCACCTTTGAGAAGCTCTTTGGCGGCGTCCCGCCCCTGGGCAAGCTGGGTGCCATTGTAGCTGAACCACGAACCGCGCTTCTGGACGATTTCCATTTCCAACGCGAGATCGAGCAGGGAGCCGGTTGAGGAAATCCCCTCGTTATACATGATGTCAAACTCGGCTTCGGTAAATGGAGCGGCGACCTTGTTTTTAACGACCTTGATCTTGGTGCGATTGCCCGTGACCGTCCCGTCGGTGGATTTGATGGCTCCGATGCGGCGGATATCGACACGGACTGAGGAGAAGAATTTGAGCGCCCGGCCCCCGGGGGTGGTTTCAGGGTTGCCAAACATCACGCCGATTTTCTCCCGAATTTGGTTCGTGAAAATACATACCGTCTGCGCCTTGGAGATCAGCGCTGTCAGCTTCCGCATCGCGGCGCTCATGAGACGGGCTTGGGCACCCACAGTGGAATCGCCGATTTCACCGTCGAGTTCCTGTTTGGTGACCAGAGCAGCCACCGAATCCAGCACGATGACCGCGATTGCATTCGAACGGACCAGCGCTTCGCAAATTTGAAGAGCTTCCTCACCGGATGAGGGCTGGGAAACGAGAAGATCGTCGAGATTCACGCCGAGTTTGCGGGCATATTGAGGATCGAGAGCATGTTCTACGTCGATGAAGGCTGCGAGTCCCCCGCGTTTCTGGGCTTGGGCGATGACGGTGAGGGTAAGCGTGGTCTTTCCGGAGTACTCCGGGCCGAACACTTCGACGATCCGGCCACAGGGAAAACCACCAACACCCAAGGCCCGGTCGATGAGAAGGTTTCCCGTCGGAATCACATCCACATCCACACAACGGTCATCCCCCAACCGCATGATCGCGGATTCACCGAACTCTTTCTGGATGTGTGAGATCGCGAGATCCAGATTTCGCTTTCTAGCCTCATTGAGTTTTTCGGAGGCGGATTCTTCGGATGTTTGTTTGGCAGCCATGGAAATGTGTTGTGTTGGCGAATTTCTGGCGGATTTACAAACTGTTGGCAACAAAAAAGATGTTCACTCGAACAAAAAAGTGACTTGAGATCGGCTGAGAATCGATTGATGGCCACTCCTGATGCCATTTGAACAGTCATATCATTGGGATGCGTGGATCTGCCGAATCCGCTTCTACCCTGTTTTTCAGAGGACCGGGGTGCCGCGAGTAACGCGATCCCGTAATACCAAAAATTCAAATATCATTAATTATCGAGGTTTGGGCTCTTTCGATTATATGAAACTTTCAACCATCCTCGTTCAAGCGGCATTCCTCGGTGCGCTTGCAAGTAGCCTGCACGCGAAGGATCCCGTTTTGACGACGCCCGGCACAGCGACTTGGACAACGGAAACCACCGCGACAGGGACTCGCACCGTTTTCACGCTCTCGAAAAACACGGTGTTTGACTGGGAGCAACTCAATCTGAAGAGCGGTAGCGAGCTGGTCTTCAATTTCACGGACGGCAAGACCGTGGTGAATTTTTTAGGCGGGACTGGAACCCACGTGATCGATGGTGCGGTAACTTCAAACGGAATCGTCGCCTTTTTCTCCCCTTCCGCCGATTTGGAGGTCAACGGCTCAATCATCGCGAAGGGTGTGACCCTCTCGACACTGAAGTCGGATGCAGCGGATTTCTCTGATGGGAATGGCTACAAAATGACTGGGCCCGGAGGATTCAACTATTTGACCGTTAATGGTCGAGTGGAGGCGACTGACGGCGATGTGGTTCTCGGCGGCGAGCGAGTGATCGTCGGAGATACTGCTAGAATCAAGTCCTCGCAGGATGTGCTCATCGGAGGAGGCAGGGATATTTCGGTAGCAGGCTCGGGAGAGCGCAGACTCAAGGAGGAAAGTGGATTTGGATTTGTCCTGCACTTGGGAGAGACCCGAGCCAGCCGGATCGAAGTGGCGGCGGGCCGGGAAATCAGCAATCAGGGGAGCTTGAATTCGGGAAATGGCCGCATCTTTCTGGAAGTGGGCGAGGGAGGCTTGATCACCAACGAGTCCAGCGGAGTTATCGTCGGAAATGCGGTTTTCAACGGGGAATACGACTCGGATGGCGTGATCTTGGTCCCGGATGAAGGCGACGCCGTTCCTGCGGTGAACGAGGCGACTCTGACGATTCCAAAATTGACCCGGCCCGATGGCACCAAGGTGAGCACCGCACCACAGACGATCAGGTACAGTGTGCCGATGAGTGCGTCAGGTGATGCCGGTAGGGATTCCTCACATTCGGAACGGGCCGACAAGCGCGTGGCCCAAAATAGCAGTTCGAAGTCCTTGCTCCAACGTTCCTCGTTTTTCGGCATGCGTGGCGGGAATACTGCGGTAGCGAAGCGCTAAATTGAGCTTAGACCAACCACGAGATCCGTTACGAGCGTCGCTTGGAGACTTATTGTTTATCTTGGCTTAAAATTTAGGAAATGTTAAGGATCGCTGTGGAGCTGGAGTATCTCAAAGGAGATCTCCGACATTCCGCATACTCATCTCGTGATCTGCGATGCGCCTATTGCTGGCCCTTTTCCTGACTTCCGTGGCCCATGCGCAGTTTCTGCCTGGGGTGGATCCGCGTATGCCTGAGCCGAAGGCCGTCGAATCCCTGCCGACCAAGGAAGCGGATACCAGTGCGGTCGGCACTGGAGTTGTCGTCTGCAAACGGCTCAATGAAATTCGTCTGGAAGCCCGGAGCGGCGGCGAATTGGTCCAGATTACAACCGGATTCAGCGTGGCGGCAGATTTGCCAGTGCCCTCCCCGGCGACGCTAGGATTCAAGCTCACCCCTTGGAAAGGTCGGTCGTTAAAAGAGGGGGATCTCATCGCCATCGCGGACACGATCCTGGTCCATTACGATGTCGAAGGCTATCCGGTTGTCGGGATCGATGCGCCGGAACAAGATCTGGAGACCGGCATCTTGAGGCTTTTCGTCGATGTCGGCCGAGTTGGGAACGTCGGGGTGACACGCCCGAAATACGGCAATCCACAGGCCATTACCAAAGGTCTCACGTTGCGGCGCGGTGATCTTGTCCGACGGACCCAGCTCGACGAACAAATGTCTTGGTATGGGCGCAGCGTGTTCCGTCGGCCGCAGTTGCTGGTTTCTCCGGGGTCTGAGGCGGCGACCGCGGATATTCTCATCGGGCTCGGAGAAACAAAGCCATGGCGGGCGACACTCGGTTATGAAAACAGCGGCCCTTATTTGCTAGGGGAGGACCGCCTGATTCTGGGAGTCGCGGGGATGACGAACAACGAGCACATTCTGGCGTTGCAGACTGTGGTCGGATTGCCTGTTTCCACTTTGCAAGCGTATGCGCTGAGTTGGGAAATTCCTTTCCACAGCATCCACCAGTCGCTGCAACTGGATGCGGTTTACGCGGAAGTGCTCACGGACTCCACCCTAGGCGGTCTGCCGGTGGAAAATACCGGAACATCGTGGTCGATGGCTGCGATCCAAAAGCTTTCGCTGCCCACCCTCGGAAAATGGCGGCAACGTCTGGCGATTGGAGTCGAGGTCAAAGCAACGAACCAGTTCGTGCTTTTCGGTGGAGCCCCCTATTCGCCTGGCGAGGTGAGACTGGTGCAAGGCAGGCTCAACTACGGGTTGGCCCGTGATTGGGAAAACGGAGGATTCTGGGTGGACACGACTTTGCTGGGCGCCCCCGGCGGGGTGATCCCGGGAAATGACGACGAGGATTTTCAAATATATGACCCCGAGGCCCTTGCGAACTACGGAATCATGCGGATGGCAACTCAAGGATGGTGGTCGTTAGGCGGAGACTGGCGTATCGCCCTGCGCGGCACGGGACAGGTGACCAACACCCGGCTTCTCCCCGTCGAGCAGTTTGCAGCGGGCGGCTATCAGACTGTGCGTGGAGTCACCGAGAGGGAGTACTACGCTGACAATGGCTGGCAGACCAGTCTGGAGCTCTATGCCCCCGCGATTACGATCAGGGGACGGTATCAGATGAGGTTTTTGAGCTTTTACGATCAAGCCATGTTGAAGAACTGCGGAGAGGATGCGAGTTGGCTATCAAGCGCAGGATTGGGGATGCGGTTCAAAATGGCCGACAAGGTGGATCTGCGAGTTGATCATGGCTGGCGTATCGATGACCAGGGTTCCCAGGTCCACATTGGAATCCAGATTACCTATTAATATACGAGGTTAATCCCGCTATCCGTAAAACAGGTGTAAATGAAAAATCAGTTTTCCCAAAAACTTTAGTTATTTTGGAAATCAAGTCATGAAGGTTGCGATTGAGTAAGAGAAGACGATTTTCACACCAACCCCTACCCCCGATACTGGCGATGAAATCCGGGGGGAATGATTCTCCAGAATCAGGGGTTCGGGTTGGGTGATTCCGTCTTCTTTCTCACCGGCAATGACCGGCGGGGAAAAGGAGAAATCCCAACAACCCGCCCGCTCGATGGGGGAAACGGGGAGGAACATCGGCAAAAGTGCGATTATTAAGGCCTTGGGGGCCTCTCTCACCAAACTGCCCGTTCTGTCCCGTCATCGGCACGGGCAATTGTGGGGAGCGAATGTCTAACTAGGCCAAGCTGCTTGGTGACTCGTCACCCTTCAACTTTTTAGTAGAGTTTAACGGAGTAAATGGTGCTGGAGGATTCCGTCGCAAATCCCTTTTCACGAGGGGATTATAATCCAACCACCGGATAAGGCCGGGGAGGACGTGAAGAAGTTGCCACCGATCCCGGCCCTTCTTTTAAGAGCTCACTTTTTTCTTTTGGCGGTGATCTCCTTGAGTTTTGCGACGAACTCATTTGCCCCGCCCTTAAGCGTGCCGAGGTCCGGAGAAAGTTTTTTGCCCTCGGCATCGAGCAGGAAAACCGTGGGATAACCGCCGGCGAGATATTGTTTTTCGAGTTCGGCGTTTTGTTTTATCAAAACCGCGGGCTGCTCTTTTTTCTTCGGGAAATCCACTTCCATGAGGACGAGATTTTCAGCAGCGAAGTCTTTAAACACCTTTTGGGAGAAAGTTTCCTTTTCCATCTTAATGCACCAACCGCACCAATCAGAGCCGGTGAGGTTGATGAGGATCGGTTTGTTTTCCGCTTTGGACTTGGCCTTGGCGGCTTCCCAATCGGTGAGCCAACCATCGCCAGCAAACCCCAACAAGGCAGAGGCGATGAAGATAGAGACGGAACGAATGAGTATTTTCATGGAAGGGGGTTTCTTGTGGTGGGTTGCTTCAGAAAAAACCCCGCCGCGACTTGGGTCGGACGGGGTTGGCGGGAAGAAAAGAGGGAGAATCAGTCCAGATCCTTTTTCACCAGTGCTTCGTCGATGTGTTTGAGGAAATCCTCGGTTTTTGAATATTCAGAGGCAAAAAAGCGTGTGAATTCTTTACCTTCCGAGTTAAAAAGGATCACGGTAGGGAACCCTTCGATTTTGTATTTTTTCGCCATCGGTTCATTTTTCTCCGCGACCGCCTTGTCTCCTTTTGGGAAATCGAGTTCAACGAGGATGTATTTTTTCGAAGCGGCATCGACGAATTCCTTTTTGGAAAAAACGTTTTTGCGCATGGCAATGCAGGGAGGACACCAATCAGAACCGGTGAATTCCACAAGAACCGCCTTTTTTTCGGCCTTGGCTTTTTCGAAGGCCTTATCGAGATCGGTGGACCAACCTTCCGGGGTGGATGCAAAGGCGGAGGAGGTGAGGGCGGCGACTCCCACGGTTACGGAGGCGAGCCAGGTGATTGCTTTCATCATGGATATAAGTGCCACCAAACCGGATATTATTCAAAAAACTTCGCCAGAAATTCAGTTTTCGATTAGCGAAAAGCCATGCAGCCGCTGCCACGTCTGATTCTTGCGACCCGCAACGCTCACAAAACCGAGGAAATCCAAGCGATGATCGGGGATCGATTTGAAGTTTTGAATGCGAAGGCGTTTCCCGATTTTCCGGAAATCGAAGAAACGGGAACGTCGTTTTTGGAGAATGCCCGCTTGAAAGCCGTGGGGATCAGCCGCTGCATTGAGGGTTGGGTGCTTTCAGATGATTCCGGTCTCGAAGTAGATGCGCTAGGAGGGGCCCCGGGCGTCTGGTCGTCCAGTTACGGGGGCGAGGAGGGAAATCACGCGAAGAACAATGCCCGCTTGCTGGCCGAAATGGCCGACAAGGCGAATCGGAACGCTCGTTTCCGTTGCACCATGGTGCTCGCCCGCGGCGGTTCCGAACAGGCGGCTTTCAGTGGAACTGTGGAAGGGCATCTTGTGGAATCCCTTCACGGAGTTGGCGGCTTTGGATACGATCCGCTTTTCATCCCGGTCGGCCACGAGAAGACGTTCGCGGAACTTGGCAATGGAATCAAAAATTCCCTGAGTCACCGTGCGCGGGCTTTGAATCAAGTAGTCGCCTTCCTTGATGGGAGGGGATAAATAGTTTGCTTTCCTTAACAAAATTTGAAAAACTTTTCGTCGTGAAAAGTTTTACCCTTCTCCTGACCATTTGTTTGCCGCTCATCGGCGGCTTGGTATCCTGCTCCAGTCAGGTGAAAGCGCGACAGCCCGTTTCCTATCGCTTCGAAAGCGGTCGCACGGCGATGCTAAAAGACGGTTTAGCTTACGCACCGAGAAACGCTCCTGCGGCGGTGAAGCGCGCGATCGCTGCGGGGAACCGCCTGCAGGGTAAGCCCTACAAGTGGGGCGGTGGTCATGCCAGACTGCAGGATTCCGGCTACGATTGCTCTGGCACGGTTTCCTATGTCCTGCGTGAGGCGGGACTCATGAAGGGCAGCATCCCGTCGAAAGGCTATTTTTCGTATGGCAAAAAAGGCGAAGGGAAATGGATCACTTTGTATGTTCGGAATGGCCACGTATTCATGACAGTCGCCGGACTGCGTCTTGATACTGGTGGCCCTGGAGGAGAAACCGGGCCTCGTTGGAAGACGGCCACTCGTCAAGGAAGGGGCCATGTGATGCGCCATCCTGCAGGGCTTTGACTCTTCCACACCCGTGCTCGGAAAAACGGGCTAATGGCTCGGATATGGAAAATTTGAAGATTTTTATGGCACGATTTGTTTAATTGTGCCATATAAAGGTCGTTTTAGGCGCGATTGAACCGAATCATGCCAACAAACCCGGAATCATGCCACTTCAAATTCCAGCCCGAGAATTCGACAACCTCCACCGAATCATCGCGGGGCGCACATTCGGCGCATCTGTGAAAGAACTGCTAGCGAATCCCACGCTTGGATTCCCTAAACGGACTTTGCAACGGAGACTGGACCAGCTGGTTTCGGAGAAACGTTTGGAGCCAAGAGGCCAAGGTCGCGCCCGACGCTATCTTGTTCCCGAACAAGATCGGTTTCCCATGACGTCGGAGGTCCGGGAGGATGCGGCGGTATACAGGACGCGGCACGGTTGGCTATCACCCGCAGCCTTGGAAATCCGTGGGACGATTCAACTCCCCGTTTCCCAACGAAACCCCGTGGGCTACCAAGGGTCGTTCCTCGATGCCTATCACCCAAACAAAACCTTCTATCTGCCCGAGAGTCTGCGGAAAGAACTCGAAGATATCGGACAGGTTGGATTAAGCGCTCTTCCCGCAGGAACGTATCTCCGGCAAGTGATGGACCGCCTGCTGATCGATCTTTC
>JACMMB010000259.1 GCA_014379305.1 Akkermansiaceae bacterium | reverse complement strand
CAAGCTGGAAAAGCAGAACCACAGGGCCATGCAAATATGTCGGGAGACACCTTTTCCATAGTGGCGTTTTCTCAATCGGTCGCCAGGTTGACATGATTTCAATTTACCTTCCGGTCAGGCAAAATCATTTAATGAAGCCCGGCCACAGGAATCAAAAACCCCGGTCCGTTCAATCGTTTTGGTAACTGAAATGGCCGACAATTTGATAGTCGAATAAAGTATTCTCCCATTTCACTCCGCCGCCCGCAGGATGATGCACCACCCACGGAGTCGCTTCATTGCCATTCGGTCCGGGGACAACGATGCCAATATGCGTTTCCGCATTCGCAAGCGCCCACACGATGATGTCACCAACTTTATAATCGGCCGCTTTACGACTGGTTTTGAGGGTTTCGCCATTGCGGCTGAAAAAGCGCTGAAGATTAGGCACACGTCTGTGATCAATGTTCTTATCCGTTTCATTCGCGGCCCAAAGCTGGGGATAAACCCGGAAATGACTTTCCATATCCTCGTGGATTTTTTCCTGCAAATCGACATCAAGCTGGCGATAGCTGCGCACCAGAACATCCGCTGCCACGCCTTTTTTACCCGGGACATCTCCGTTTGGGTAAGCGATTTTGAAATAAGCCGGGTCGTAAGCTACAGCGCTATTCGAATACTTAAGCGCCTCTGCTGCCAGTCGGTTGCCAAATTCGGATGAGCCGTCCAACTCACGTATGATCATTTCGATTTGAGCCGTACTCGGCCCCCTTTGTGCGGCCATCGTGCTGCTGAACCAAGGTTTGCCGAAGAAGAAACCCGCGCCGATAGCGATAGCTACAATGACCCAGCCTCCGAAAAAATTAGGCCTTTTCGGCTTTTGCGGCCTGGGGCCGATATATTCAATTGCGGTGTAGTATCCTGTGCGTGAACGGGCCATTTCGTGTATCAGTTGGACTAGAAAAGCAAATCGGAGGCCAGCCCACCATGAAAATATCCATGCCGCGCAATATTTTCCAGCAGTCCTCGGGTTTCACATTTTCGTCCTACTAATCTACCAAGACCACATGCAATTGTTTCATAGCGAATGCCCACTCATCTGGGGTGAGCTTGATCTTCCACTGCTTGGAATCAGCTCCGACTGGTTCGGAAACAAAATTTCTCCCCCCGTCGGCTTTTCCTTGGCAGCGGATCCGGTGAATTTGTGGTTCGTTACAACCCGTCAATCCCATGCCTCACTTCATCCCGATTCCATCAGTGGCGAATTCAGGGAGAGACTCTGGGATTACGATGTCGCGGAGCTTTTTATCGCCGATCCCCAAACCGGCGAATATATCGAGTTCAACCTCGCTGCCAATGTCGCATGGTGGGCGGCGAAGTTTTCCTCTCCGCGCATGGCTTCCGTGCAACAGCCACACTTTGAAAAAGCAATCGAGAGCTTCCATGATAGTGATCCGGAATCCTGGCTTGCGGCGATATGCGTCCCTTTGGACTTCCTCGTTCGCCATATAAGCTTTGGTCACCAAAGCACGGCGAACGTCACTTTCATCTTACACAGTCCCCGCCAGACTTTTCAGAGTGCCCATAAATTAAGCCCTCCAACTCCCGACTTCCACCTCCCGAACGAGTTTCCGAAACTCATCCATTCCAAACTTCCGGCAAACTGATCCGCTTCAAGCTTGGCCGGATGAAAATTTTAACTACCCTCGACTTCGGAAATGGAACGCTTCGAGATAGAGGAAATTGCCTCCCAGGATAAAAACGGAATTGTTTTCCGGGGTATCGACTCGACGAGCGGGAACGCAGTGGCAATCCGTCGATTCTTCCCATTCGGACAAAACGGCGGTGGCCTTGATGCGGAAGAATCCACGGCGTTTGGGATCGCGGCAAATCGGCTTTCGCATATCCATCATCTTTCGCTCCGCTCGGTCATCCATGGCGGCGTGGACCCGATTGACGGTATGCCGTTTATCGCGACCGAATGGATCGAGGGGGTCTCACTCACTATCGCTCTAGCCGATCAACCGCTAGACCCCGCGCTGGTAATCGATGTGCTGCGCCACGCACTGGAGGTTTCGGTTGTGATTTCCCATGTCCTCGGCGAGGAAGCGGTGTGGGTTGAAACCGAAGTGGAATCCATTGTGGTCGGTAGCGAAAAAAGTGGCCGAGGTTTCACCTTTTGGATCTCCCCGTTCAAGTGGCTGGGAAACAACCCCGAGTCCAGGAAGCTATCCTCGATCGTTGCACTCGGCGAGGAGCTCACCGGCTGGAAAGGAAAATCCGTAGGCGATCAGGCAGGCTACGGACTCGGCGGCTATCTCAAATGGCTTAAAAGCAACCCCGATGTCAGTCTGCGCGAAGCTCTCGAATCCCTGGCTGCCTGCACTGGAAACGATCCTCCACTTTCCGAAGCATCCCTCGTCCGGAACGCGATCCATTCATATACTTCAAAACCCAAGTCTGCTCCCGCCAGGAAAAAGCTTATGATAGCAGCGATATGCCTGTTTTTCGTATCTACCGCGGCATTGGTCTATCTCCATAAAACCTCAACGGTTCCTCCAATTGCCACGGATTACGCGGAACAGCAGATTTCCCAAGTGATCAGCGACAGAGCGGCTGCAAAGCCACTACCCGCACCAGCCAATCAATCCGACCTGAATGGAAATATCTATTCGCCCGAAGACACCTTCGTATTTCAGAAGCTCGATTTCGGCGCACCGGCTAAATTACGCGGCGTTTTGGCAAGCCTCACCTTGTCCAAATCCCGCGCGCACCTT
>JACMMB010000258.1 GCA_014379305.1 Akkermansiaceae bacterium | reverse complement strand
GGTGAGGGGAAAAAAGCGATTGGAGTTTTCCTGATCGGATTGCAACCGCGCAATCTTTACATGATCCGCGATTATCTAATACGCGACAGCGAGGCGGAGCCATCATCCCATCCTTATCCCCGGGATGAGGGAAGCTACCTGATGGTTCTAACAGGGGTGACCAAGAGTTTGGATGACGTGGCCGAAATCGCCGCAAAGTTGGGCCGCACCGAAGAGGTCCATCCTGAAATCGGACTTATCGTTGTGCGCGTGAACAACGAACTCTTTGTTGCCGGAGCTGCCGAAAAGCTGAACAACAAAAAAGATCCGGCTTTTTACGAGCTGAATATGCGCGAACTGGATAGCATCGATCTGGATCGCGTGAAACGTGCAGTGGAACGCCTCGCGGATGCGGAGCCTAGCATCTACCGGACCGACATCAGCCGCACCCTCACCATGTTGATGAACAACGGTGGCGTGAAATTTCATGACGAACTCTCCCGTGCACTTATCGTCTGGGCGGAGGAACCCGGTCCTGCCGGCGAAGCCGCCCTCAAGGTTTTGGAAAAATATAACTCCGAGGAAACCACCGTTCCCGAAAGCCTTGTCGCCCTCATTGTTAAGGAACAGACGATCGCCGCAATTCCCGCCATCAATACTATCTGGCTCAAGAACCCTAATCTATGGGAGGTTCATTACAAAGAACTCGGCTCTGCCATCGAGCCCATGGTGCTCAAACAAATCAATGCCAAGAGCGCTCCATTGCGCCGTTCCGCTCTCCAGCTCCTCGGGGAAATCGGCACCAACAAGAGCCTTTCCGCCTTGCAAAATCTTACTGATACCGGCAATCCCGAAGTCCGTCTCCTGACCGACCGCGCCATCGAAAGCATTAGCAATCGCTGAGTCAGGGGGATACGGTATTTTCGACCAGTTCCACCAGGCTCGAATCTATTCGACGGCTCGCTTTCCAGCCGAGCGCTGCTTCGATCTTGTCCGAATTGATCGCGTAGCGGAAATCATGTCCCGGGCGATCACTCACAAAGCGGATTAAATCCGCATATTTCGCTGCCGAAGCCCGCGGCCGGAGATCATCGAGAATACCGCAGATCTTCCTCACCAGATCGATATTCCGCCACTCATCCCGCGCGCCAATGTCATAGGTATCTCCGATCGCACCCCGGTCCCCAACTGCGATCAAAGCGTCCACATGATCATCCACGTGGACCCAATCCCTCACTTGGCAGCCGTTTCCATAGATCGGAATTTCCTCTTCCGCCAATGCCCGGGTTATCGTCATGGGAATGAGTTTTTCGGGAAACTGCCCGGTCCCGTAATTGTTTCCGCAATGCGTCACGATCACGGGCAGGCCATAGGTTTCATACCAGGCCCGCACCAGATGATCGGAGCCCGCCTTGCTCGCCGAGTAAGGCGACCGCGGGGAATACTGGCTCGTTTCATCGAAGGTTCCCTCCAAGCCCAGGCTCCCGTAAACCTCATCCGTGGAGATGTGGATAAACCGAAAGTTGTTTCCCGTCATCGCTCTGGCAGCCTCCAGTAAAACTCCCGTCCCCAGCACATTGGTGCGCAAAAAATCCAGCGGCCCCTCGATCGACCGATCCACATGGGTCTCCGCAGCGAGGTGAAATATCCACTGCGGTCGGAAATCCGCCATCGCCAGTCGCATAATGGGTTCATCAGCTACATCCGCTTGTAAAAAGGTATGTCCGGGCGATTTCCCGAACTCTTCGACAAGTGCGGTATTCGCCGCATAGGTGAGCCTGTCGACATTCAAAACCTCATGCCCCAGCTCCAGCAATTTCCGCAGCAGATGTCCGCCGATGAAGCCGCAACCTCCCGTCACCATCACCCGTTTGCCATTCGCCGCGCGCTCGTCCATGCCTGCCAGCACCAGATTGTGCCTTTGCAAGTGCCGCTCCAAGCAATTCTTTCCTAGCGTGCGCCGCACCTTTGATTCTACCTTGCACCCAGGCACGCAAAACGCTTTCTTGCGTGAATCTCTTCTCCAACCTCATCTCCTTCTTCCATTATGACAGATTACGCTCGCGGACTCGAAGGAGTCACCGCCAATGAATCCTCTCTAAGCAACGTTGTCGGAGACATCGGGGAGCTCAGCTACCTCGGCTATCATATTGATGATCTGGTGAAAAACTGCACCTACGAGGAAGTCATTTATCTGCTCCATAACGGCCGCCTGCCGAATCAATCGGAGCTGGCCGCCTTTGAAAACGGACTCCGCGCCGACCGCGGGCTTCCGGATGGGGTGATCGATTTCCTGAAAAAGGCACCCCGCCAAGCCGCCCCGATGGATGTCCTGCGCACCGCCGTTTCCATGCTCGGCCTGTATGACGAACGCGCCACAATTGGTGAGCCGGATCACGTTGCCAACGCGGCCATCGCTCTTTCCCTGTGTGCGAAAACAGCCATCATTGTCGCCGCTTACCACCGTTTCCGCCAAGGTCTTGAACTTCCGCCGATCCGCAAGGATCTCTCCGAAGCGCAGCATTTCCTCTACCTGATCAATGGCTCCGTGCCCACGGAAAACGCCGCGCATATCCTCGATGTGGCCCTCACCCTTCACGCCGATCACGGCATGAACGCCTCCACCTTTTCCG
The DNA here is from genome assembly GCA_014379305.1 of Akkermansiaceae bacterium. GTDB lineage: Bacteria > Verrucomicrobiota > Verrucomicrobiia > Verrucomicrobiales > Akkermansiaceae > Luteolibacter. The sequence continues at coordinate 1,670 of JACMMB010000258.1, read as the reverse complement.
CCCGTGTCACCATCTCCACCCTTTCGGATATGTATTCCGCCGTCACGGCGGCGATAGGCACCCTCAAAGGCCCCCTTCATGGCGGTGCCAACGAGGGAGTCATCCACATGCTCCTTGAAATCGGCGATCCTTCGAAGGTCGATGAATACGTCGAGGGAAAACTGCAGCGCAAGGAAAAGATCATGGGCATCGGCCATCGGATTTATAAAACCCTCGATCCCCGCGCCCCCCATCTCCGCCGCCTCGCCGTCCAGCTGACCGAAGAGCTTGGCGAACCGAAATGGATTATCATGTGCGAGCGCATTGCCGAGATCATGCGCGAGCGCAAACACCTTGAGGCCAACGTCGATTTCTACTCCGCCACCGTCTATCATTCACTCGGAATTCCAACCGACCTTTTCACTCCCATCTTCGCCATCGCCCGGACTTCCGGCTGGACCGCCCAGGTCCTTGAACAACTTCGCGACAACCGCCTCTACCGGCCCCTCACACTTTATACCGGCCCTGAAATTCTCAGCCCGGTTCCGCCCATCGAGTCACGATAAAGCCAAGCGTGAAAACCCCGCTACTCCCATTCATTCTTCTCGGTCTCGCTTCCTGTGCGGCTCCCAAGGCGATTGTCATTGCCGAAGCCCCTGCGGAAATCCCGAAGCGTGCCGCTTCAAAGCCCGCCCGAAAAACAGACGTCCCGACCGACACCAACGACGGCATCCGTCTTCCGGACATGCTCGCTCTGCCGGAGGAAAACGAGTTTCGCCCGACCTCCCCCGACAATCCCAAAGAGGGCGGTTCCACCGTGATTACCCGCCCGCCGCAGGAATAAATTACCAGACACCGCTGCCATTTCTGAAGACCGCCACCGACTATTTCAAGGTGAAATCCCGCGGCCGGCATCATGACAGGCGAACCTGCGTCCTATAAAAATCCTTGCATAGTCACCCTTTCCCCGCTTCAGTGCGCCCACTTAGGACGGCCCGGCGATCACCGCTGGGCTCATCCCTTATCCACATGAGCACAAACACAGAACAAAAGGAAATCGACCTCAAGTCGTATCAGTTACACGAAGGTGACACCGGCAGCGCCCCATACCAGGTGGCCCTGCTGACCCAGCGGATTTTTCACCTCACCGATCACCTCAACGCCCACAAAAAGGATTTTTCCTCACGTCGCGGCCTCTTGAAGCTCGTCTCACAACGCCGCAAGCTACTTGATTACATCAAGGGCGGCAGTGAGGAAAAATACCAGTCCCTGATCACCGGACTCGGCCTTCGCCGTTAATCCAAACCAAGTTTCGCAACCGCAGCCACGAGAGCCTCTCCCGTGGCTGCCTCGCAAAAAGGGTGCGCGTTTTAATACCGCCCTCCCCGGGAGTTTCCCGAAAACCCAGATAGCCCGGGCGGCACACGGTTGCCCGGCTTTGACGTAAGTAAAAAAAAGAAAACAAACACTGATTATGAATATCCATACACTCACGGCCGACGTCGGAACCAACCCGATGACGTTCGAAACCGGCAAAATCGCCAAACTCGCCGATGGCGCGGTCACCGTCCGTTGCGGCGACACCATCATCCTCGTCACCGCCGTTTCCGCCACCAAGGTGAAATCCGGCCAGACCTGGTTCCCACTTTCCGTGGAATATAAGGAAAAAGCCACCGCAGCCGGCGTGTTCC
>JACMMB010000257.1 GCA_014379305.1 Akkermansiaceae bacterium | reverse complement strand
CGAGCGCGGACCATTTCAAGATTCGTTTCATCAGGCACCACTTTCCACATCCCGGAAGTGGAGTCAAGCGGGAGGAATCGGGCGGATGAAACTCTCCCGGAATGCCTCAGATCGAAGCCGGTTTCAGAGCCGCAGATTCAAAAAACAAGGTGAGCTCGGTGCGATTGTAGGTCAGATGCGTCTTTGCAAACAACAGCAAGTCCGCCCCGGCCGCCGACTCGACAACTGATCGATACAGTGCGTTCATTTCCACATAGGTCGATATACCGGTGGTTTTCAGGGTGAAAATTACCAGCCCGCCTTTTCTGAGACTTTTTGACAGCCTCCCGACCTGCAGGATGGATTCGCTGGGATCGCCATTCATGTCCGATAAAATCGCATCATAATGCATGCTCGCGTTCGGTTTGAATGCCGCCACGTCCAGCTGCCCGAAGACAAGATCCGGATGGCGGTCCAGCCGCTTGTCGAGCGGAGCGCGGTCAATCGCCGTCACCTTGTATCCTCTGGCCAGCAGCTCCGACGTCATGCCACCCGGACTGGCTCCGAGCTCAAGCCATTGGCAGCCTTTCCGCGGCAATGCGCGGTGCATCAAGAGATAATGAAGGGCTTCGGCGATTTTCGCACCCGCCCGACTGATGGTGTCCGGAGAATTCTGGCTGATATACTTCGTGCCGCCCGGAAACAATCCGTTGGATGCTTTCGGGCTCTGCATGCCGCAAAAAAGCCCTTCTTTTCCGACGAGACAGAACAAGGTCGGCAGGTTGCAGTCCTGTGCCTCAACGTCTTTAAATGCAGCGATCTCCTTGGAAAAAAGTTGAAGCGTTCTGCCACGAAGGTTGGAGGCGAGGGTCTTGTAGTAGCGGTTGGTGGCGCTCGGATCCAGTTGGCCGATGAAAATCGCCTGCGGAGTGCGATCTCCGAATTTTCGCGCCAGCGCCTGAGCCGCTTTCTCCACAAAACCCTCCATTTTTTCCGGATTGCATGGCCAAGCGTGTTCGACCGGCAAATTCCATCGAACAAACTTGATAGCATCGGACTGATGCAATGCGGCGGGATCCGATGTCTGGATCAGGTAATATTCACTTCCCAGTTTTTTGAGAATTGCGCCGGACATTCCTTTGGCAATCTCTCCGGCAAATGCCTCGAAAACCTCTGAAATTCGGATGAGCCATGTTGCAGGCTGCGGAACGGATACGGGAGAACTCAAAATAAGGATTGCTGCAGCGAGCAATACCGGAGACTCGAATTCGGCGCAACCCAAGTCTTGATTGAGAAACCGAGCGGGTCTCCCTTGCAAGTCAGGTCCCGCGGATCCGACAAATTCCCACGATCATACGGCACTCCAATGGGCAGAAGCACCCAGCCGCGGGAATTTGCCAGATTCGCGGAATCTGTCTCAAACAACGTTGCGGAGGCCGGTCGCCGCCTCAAGCCCGTCCTCATTGATGAAGCCGGGCGGCACCTGGTCAACATTTCGAATCAACCAGGATTCCGCTTCAGTACGGCTCGGAAAAATCCGCAGGCGTTCGGTATTTCTGGACCAGTAGCCGAGCATCCTGACGATCCCGTAAATGGTGGAATTAGGCGCCACGAAAGCCATCCAGCCATGAGATCGATTTCCATCGTGCCGGAGAATTAAGGCCAACCGCAGCACGTCATTCGCGCTCAGATCCAGATTCGCACCGCTGAAATCAACGAGCCCATGAAAATCAGGTGACCAGCATGGATCGGAAGCCATCGCCGAAATGACCGATTTCATATCCGCCAGCCCTACTTTTCCCTGATACTCCTCGATGCGCATTCTCCGATCCGAATCAATCCGATAGTGGCCTACCGTTCCCAAGGATGAATAATCAGATGTTAAAAATTTCATAGGATTCCTTACTATCGGACCCTTGGTGATGGCATTCGTTCAAAAAATTTAAACATTACAGCCGCACAACTGATTGTTTTTAAGATTGTTAAGTTAAACTTAAAAATACGGAATAGTTAACTAAGTATCCTCCAGCCTTTGAATATTCAAGCCTATCGATCTATAACAGAATCTCCGGACGCTCAAATCTTTCGCCAACGGCGGTTATTCAAATCTTGCCGACAGGCATTCTCAGCGGCTGAGATCCTCCTGATACATCAGCTTGAAGCCACTCTGATGGAGAACAGCCACTGCGAATTCGTAGTCCTCCACATGCATCGCCAGCATCGAGCGGCCTTCCGGGCTTGGCATCAGCGCATAAGCGAAATCGATGTTAGTCTCGGCGATCATCAGCGTGTCGAGACATTGGAGCAGCCCGGGTCCAGACTCACGCATCGCAATCACGATCAACTCGCAGGTGGTGTAGGGAATCCCTTTTTCCATGAACAATTGTTCGGTGCCATCAGGATCCGAGACCACAAGCCGGGCCACCGTGGCATCCCGCGAGTCCTGAACACTCAGTCCGATGACTTCGATTTTCAGCGATCGCAGAAGCTTCACCATTGCGGCGAGAGCCCCGGCGCGGTTCGGCAGTAGAACGGAGAATTGGCGTACAGGTTCGCTGTGATCAATGATGGTTTCAGACTCCATACGCCTGAAGCTATCTCAACCGCGCGGACCGCGCAAGGGGATCGTCTGAACGGAACCTGTGGCAACCTCCTGGATGACTATCTGATTCGGGCGCACATCGGAAATCAGAAATTCCGTGCCGTCGGCTCCTTTGAAACGTTGGCCCGGAGAGGCAAGGTAACGCTTCCCCGTGGCCGAGTCTTCGACCATCGCTACCGGATCGTGTGCCTTGGCTGGCACTCCTGCAATCCACTCCCGCGTCGTCCCGGTAGAGCCATCACGAACCTCCATCACGGAGATTTCCGCCGATCGGTCGGGATTGACCTTGCTCTCTTCCATCCGCCGCCGCACCCGCACAACTACCAAGGACGAGCCAGGAATGGAATCTCCAGCGCGAACCTTCACCTCGCGAGTCACGATTCCAGCCACGCGGACCGTGGCCGTCTCTCCCTGAACGGTTTTCACACTCAGCGGCACATCCCTTTCGCGAAAATGCCGCATTACCAGGGGCGGCATGGAAAACGATGCGCCGTTCGCAACCGGACTGCTCAGGGTTTCGCCGGAGATCGATTTCGATGCGATGCGGGGCGATGCCGCCGCGCCGCGAGAGGTGTTGGGAGAACTGGCGGAAGTCGGAGGAATCTCATCAGACAATAGCCCGGCAGGTGCCTTTGCCGTCGCGGCATCGACAAACGCATCCATCGATGTCGCGATTTCAGTTGGAGATTCCAACACAAGATCCTCGGGAAGCGGGTCGCGGGAAATCAACGCCGCGATTTCGGGATGGCCTGCCGCAGTCGCGAGGTCCGCCGCCGTGTTCCCGGACGGATCGGTGGCGAGCCTGCTGGCTCCGATATCTAGCAGCAACTTCACCGGTTCCACATGCCCGTTTTCCGCCGCAATCATCAGCGGAGTGCGACCATCCTCCATCCGCGCGTAAACCGAAGCGCCGAAGTTCGTGAGCGCGTCAATCACGTCCGCCCGCCCCACCAGCGCGGCTAGCAGAAGCGCCGGATCCAGGTCGTCTCGATTGTAGGAAGCCAGTTCCCCCACCGAACCGGGTTTGCCTTCCCGCACGGCGAGCAT
>JACMMB010000256.1 GCA_014379305.1 Akkermansiaceae bacterium | reverse complement strand
GGTCTCACCCGTTACGCGATCAGCGCGGGCATCATTGAAAGCAGTGTCCAGGTGACCATTATCTAGCCTGCCAGCCTCAATGCCTTCAACTATTTATTCGTAATCCATTGAAGGCCAGCATCTTTCAAATTAAAATGAGGGGCATTTGGAAAAGAGGGAATGGCCACAAAAAAGCACATAACGCGCAAAAAAAACCGGATTTTGGATTTCATTTTGTGTGTTTTGAGCCTTTTCGTGGCAACATTTGTATTTGAATTGGTTGAAGGCATTGCTGCCAGCCTGCTTATCTAACACCATTTTACGGGGTGTGAGAAATTCGGACTAGCATTGTTCCTTCTGGAACAATACAGCGGAGAAACTTTGTGTTGAGACAAGCAGGCAGATCGAACATAATCCTACTCATGGCTATGGAACCCCACTTCCCCCGGATTGAAGATTCCTTCTTCCGTACTCCAGGAGCCGCCTTGGCCTTCCCGCCCAAGTGCCCATCCTCCCGGGCGGACGGCCCGGGCTGCGTTCCTGCCCGGAGAAACCCACCCTCCATCCTGCGGGGTTTTCCAACTTGTCCAAGGCCTCCGCAATGAACCGGGTCACACCAAAGATGCGGGAGTTGGCAGAGCGTCTTATTGCCTATGAGACGAAGGGTCGCCAATCCCCCTTATTAAAAACTCCGGTGTCCTTCCCCGTAAGTGAGAAGTTGCGTCCGCGCCTGACCACGCTCATGGGTAAGTTCGGTTTTCATGCACTTCTCTCCCGCGCACTGGCGTTGGCTGGCAAGGAAGTCCCCTGGCTGCGCGCTTTTCAGGTTAATGCGGAAGGCTCCCTGGAAAGTTTGGATAAACTGGAAGGTTCTGTTCACCCGGATGAGATTTTTGAGGGACGGGTTGTCCTGATTGCCCAATTGTTAGGATTGCTGGAGGCTTTCGTCGGGGAAAAGTTAACCCTGAATCTGCTTCGCGAAGAATGGCCGTCTCTCGCCCCCCCCCCCGAAGAGATAAAATAAACTTTAATAAAGGAGATAAAAATGAAAAAACAAAATAACGTGGTCAAACCCAAACGGACAAAGAAAACAGTGAGTCAACCTGCTAAAGTCACGATCCGAAAACTTCCTACCGGCGTGCGCGGCCTTGACGACATTTTGGGCGGTGGCATCCCCGAATTTTCTTTCAACATCATCGCAGCCACACCGGGCTGCGGCAAAACCACGCTGGCACATCAGATTGTTTTCGCCAATGCGACGGCGCAGAAGCCCGCGCTTTATTTCACGGTTCTTGGTGAACCTGCGATAAAAATGCTGCGTTATCAGCAGCAATTTAGTTTCTTTGATGAATCCAAGTTGGGCAAGGCCGTCCGCTTCATCAACCTGAGCGACCTGGTGTTGAAAAATGATTTAAACGCGGTCCTCGCCGAAATTATCAAGGAAGTCACCACGGCCAATCCGGGTATCGTGGTGGTGGATTCGTTTCGCACTGTTATGCGTGAAGCGGTTGCCTCTGGCAGCGAATTGGACATGCAATCATTCATTCAGGGCCTCACCCAGTTTCTCACCAGTTGGGAAGCCACGACGTTTCTGGTCGGCGAATATGGCGAGGCAGAGATCCGCGGTAATCCGCTGTTCACCATCGCCGATGGCCTCATCTGGCTCTCCCAGGTGACGGAGAGAAATTCAGTGGTGAGGAAATTGCAAGTCATGAAATTGCGCGGGCAGGATTCGGTCCCGGGATTGCATACCATCCGTATTAGCGCAAACGGTTTGCAGGCCTTCTCACGCACGTTGGGATTGGTCGGCAAAAAAATATTTCCAAAGGGCCGCCGCCGGCTTTCCATGGGCATTCCTGAGCTGGACAAGATGCTGGGTGGGGGTATTTTTGAAGGAGACAGCCTGCTCATCGCGGGGCCGTCGGGAACAGGAAAGTCCGCGTTATCCACGCATTTTATTGATGAAGGACTGCGCCAAGGGGAATCGGCCATTGTGGCGATCTTCGAAGAAAGACCGGTAGGCTATGTGGAGCGGGCCGGGAGTTTTGGTTTGAATTTAAAAAAGCCGCAGAAAACAGGAAAACTCGAAATCCTTTACCTGCGCCCGCTCGATCTTTCCGTGGATGAAACCATGCAGGAGATTCTCGACGCTGTCGAAAGAATCGGCGCCAAACGGTTGGTGATCGATTCGCTGGTCGGTTTTGAAATGGCGCTGGCACCCGGATTCCGCGCGGACTTTCGGGAGTCCCTCTACCGGATGATCGGGGCGCTGACGGGAGCCGGGGTCACGATTCTCAGCACGGTCGAGGTGGAGGATACCTTTACCTCGCTCTCGTTCAGTCATTACACGATTTCGTTCCTGACGGATGACATCATCCGGATGCGTTACGTCGAGATCGATGGTCAACTGCGGAAAGTGATCTTCATTATCAAAATGCGCGGCAGCAATCACAGCAAGGACATCCGCGAATATGTCATTACGGACAAAGGTCTCGTGGTCATCGGTCCTCGCCAAACCGACTATGCCCGGCTTACTACCGGTGCGCCGGAGCCCATCAATCAACCGCAAGAAGCCTCCCCGGAACCGAAGGAAAAGAAGTTAGAGGGTGTTTTGCGGCGAGTCCGGGATTGATGCTGAAGAACAGAACGATGAAACCGGCCCAAGCTGAATCTTTAGAAGTGCTTCCCGGTGACAACGCTGTCCCGTTGGAATCGATTCTGTGTACAGAGGAATTGAATCTTCGCCCGTCACGTCCGCCGGACTACGAGACGGAAAACCGCACGCTGGTGGGATTGGTAAAAGCGTTGGCCGACCCCCCGGGAACCATTCTTCAGCAAATGGCTGAGGCCATGTTGGGGACGTTCCGCGCGGGTTCGTCCGGCTTCAGCCTGCTCACCAAAGAAGATGACGGTAAAAACTTTTACTGGCCGGCGATCTCCGGCCTGTGGAAATCCCACATAGGTGGCGGAACCCCGCGCGATTTCGGTCCCTCCGGTGACGTTCTTGACTGCAACGCCCCGCTCTTGTTCAGGCGCCCCGAACGGCGTTATACCTATTTTCAGGCAGTGACACCTCCGATCGAGGAATGCCTGCTTGTTCCTTTTTACAGTGAGGGTAAAGCGGTCGGCACCATCTGGATTATTGCCCACGATAAAAAGCGCAAATTCGACGCCGAGGATCTGCGGCAGCTTGTCAGTGTGGGCCGGTTTGCCTCATCGGCTTACCAAGTGACGGGGTTCCAGGCAAAGGCGGCCACGATGAACGAGGCCTTGATCCTCGGATCACTGCGCCAGCATGAACTCGCCGAAGCGGCCGAGAATTTAAATGAGCAGCTAAAGGTTGAAGTCATCGCACGTCAGAAAGTGGTACAAGAGCTGGCGGAAAAGGCAAGGTTGATCGACTTGAGTAATGATGCCATCATCGTGCGAGATTTAGATGACAAAATCCGGTTGTGGAACAAAGGTGCGGAGAAGCTTTTCGGTTGGACTTTCATGGAGGTAGTCGGGAAAGACCTTCATTCCTTGTTACAAACAGAATTTCCCATGCCCATTGAGGAAATCATCGCGGAACTTCACCGTGG
>JACMMB010000255.1 GCA_014379305.1 Akkermansiaceae bacterium | reverse complement strand
TGCCACTAAGAGTGGTGAAAGTGACACAGGATGCCAACGGCAAGGCGCAGGTGGCCTGAGTTCTCTCTGGTAAACTGGTTTTCAAAACGCTCTTCCGGAAACGGAGGGGCGTTTTTCCATGAATGAACCTTTGCTAACGGACCTGTGTGGCTTTTGATGAGGCATGAAAAGATACTATTCATGTGCATTGATCACGGGAGCATCGGCCGGCTTGGGCGAGGAGTTCGCAAAGCAACTGGCGGGTAGGGTTGATAAATTGGTTTTAGTTGCAAGGCGCGAGCAAAGGCTGGAGCAACTCGCCGCAAAAATCAGAAAGCGGTACCCGCAGGTGGCCGTGCTGGTTATCGCTGCGAATTTGGCGGATCCCGGGGAGCGGGTAGCTGTTTGTAAGAATCTAAAGTCTTCGGGTTTTGTTCCCGATCTGCTGATCAATAACGCGGGTCTCGGGGATTATGGATTATTCGCGACGGCTGATTGGGAAAATCAACTGGCGATGCTGAAGGTGAATATCGAAGCATTGACCCATCTCACGCACATGATCGTGCCTGAAATGAGAAAGCGCGGAGCGGGGGCGATCATGAATGTTTCCTCGCTGGCCAGCACCCTTCCGCTTCCCGATATGGCGGTGTATGCGGCTACAAAAGCCTATGTGAGCAGTTTTACTGAAGCCTTGAGAATCGAGTTGAAAGAGGATGGCATTCAGGTGATGGCGCTATGTCCAGGACCGGTTCATACGGAATTCGGCAAGGTCGCCCGGCGGGAGGGAAGCTCGGAAGGTATGACCGGGCACGCGTTGTTTGTGGTGTCGAAAAAGCAGGTTGTTAGAGAAGGACTCCGCGGCTTGGATCAATCACGCGCAAGGGTGTTTCCGGGATTCAAAATCGCAGCAGCTGGCTTGCTGATCGGAGCAATTCCAATGGTATTACTGAGAATCGTGCTCAGCACCCGGCCGAGGCGTTGAGGCGGCTCATCCGCAGTTTCTCTTCACAAATACCCCGACATGGGTATATTCAATCCGTGCGCCGCCGCCTGCCCTTTTCATATGTCTGGTTAGTGTTTTTTCTTTGTTTGCAGTGTGCTCCCATCGGGCCGCCCACAGGAGCCGCTACGAGAACAAGCGGGAGAATTTCCAATTCCACCATGATGCGCGATGTGCGTTTGAAAGTGGATATGGTGGCCAGGGGGGCACATGGGCGGAGGGTGGTAAGGCCGATGAGTCCGCGATATATCACGATTCACAGCACCCAGAACTACACTGCGGGTGCGGAGAGGCATTCACTGGCTTTGAAGCGCGGCGCGCTGCGTTCACCCAGGCGTCGTGGCGGAAACCGCATAGGCTATTTGATCTGGCACTATACCGTAGATGACAGGGTTGCCATCCAACACATGCCAACTTCTGAACAGGGCGAACATGCGGATTTCGATGGGCCCGGCAATCGGTATTCAATCGGGATCGAGATGTGTGAACACCGTGGCTCCAACAGGAAGGCGACCATCGAGCGCACCGCGAAGCTGACTGCGGTGCTGATGAAAAAGAACGGAATCCCATTGAAAAATGTGGTCCCGCATTATCATTGGCCGCGACGGGGGAAGAGTCCGGCGAATAAAAACTGCCCTCACTTCCTGATGGATAACGGCAGACCGGGGTTAAAGTGGCGGTGGTTTCAAGGACGGGTGAATTATTATTATCAAAGGTTGGAATGATATGAGTCCCGGTGAATCGTCTTTATATGGCAGTCCGGGTAATCAGCATACTGTATTGGAGCCTGGGATAGATTATGTATGCCAGCGTTGCACTGCTTGTTGTAAATGGCCGGGGGACGTGCGGATCGAAGGGAGCGAAATCGCTGCCATTTCGGCTTTCCTGGGAATCAGCGAAATGGATTTCATTTCCAGCTATACCCGGCTGAGGGCGAACCGTAATGGACTTTCCCTCATCGAAAAAGGAAACCATGAGTGTATCATGTTGAAAGGGAATTCCTGCCTGATCCATGAGGTCAAGCCCGGGCAATGCAGTGGGTTTCCAAACAAATGGAATTTTCCCGGATGGCGAAAGGTGTGTGAGGCAATTCCCATGAAAGTGAGCCAATGATGGCGAAAAAACTTCATTTTCAATCAGATAGGAGTCGCCTTTTATCCGGAGGTATGACAATAAGGTTGTGATTCACGATTGATTGTATTTTCTGATCTCCCCTGACATGGCAAATAAAAATAAGATCTCCAATCCGAGGATCCTGATTGTCACCCCGGAGATCACTTACTTGCCGGCGGGAATGGGGAATATGGCGCAACGGATGTCCGCCAAAGCGGGCGGGTTGGCCGATGTTTCGGCATCGCTGGTATCCGCGCTTTTCAACTTAGGCGCGGATGTCCATGTGACGATGCCGAATTACCGGAAAATGTTTCAAGGAGATATATTTAATTTCCATGAAAAGGAATTGAGAATATATCATGAGGTTCTACCCGAAGCACATATCCATCTAGCGGAAGATCGCATATTTTATTATAGAGATCGGGTTTATAGCAATCAATCTGACGAAGCGATGCGGATTGCCATGGTTTTCCAACGGGAAATCATCAATCATATCGTTCCGGTGGTGAGACCGGATCTGATCCATTGCAACGACTGGATGACCGCTTTGATCCCGGCGATGGCCCGGCGACGGGGTATTAAAAGTCTTTTTACCGTGCATAACATCCACACCCGGCAGGTAAGTCTGGCGCAAGCGGAGGAAACGGGAATCGATGCGGCGGAGTTTTGGATGAATCTGTTTTTTTCGCAAAATCCAGGTGGATACGACCATGCGCGGTCAAATGTCGCGGTGGATTTGCTTTCTTCGGGAATATTCGCGGCTCACTTTATCAATACGGTGAGTCCGCGGTTTCTATGGGAAATTGTCGAGGGCTGGCATCCGGTGGTGCCATGGTCGGTAAGGCAGGAGATTCGGAACAAGTATCATGCGGGCTGCGCTTCGGGAATTCTCAACGCGCCGGATACTTCTTATAACCCGAAGACGGATGACTGCCTGGTCAGGAATTACTCGCACAAGGATTTCAGGGATGGAAAAAGGGCTAACAAGGAAGCATTCCAGCGAGAGCTTGGTCTGGAGGCTAATTTGGACGCACCTCTGTTCTTCTGGCCTTCCCGGCTGGATCCGGTGCAAAAAGGCCCTCAGTTACTCACCGATATTCTGGTGCGCATGATTTCAGACTACTGGGACAGGGGAGCGCAGGTCGCCATTGTTGCCAACGGACCCCATGAAATCTACTTTAAGGATATTATCAAAAGGTTCCATTTGGAGCGCCGGGTCGCGATTGTGGATTTCAACGAAAGGCAGTCCCGACTGGGTTATGCGGCATCCGATTTCATGATTATGCCATCGTTGTTCGAGCCTTGCGGGCTTCCACAAATGACCGCACCAATCTATGGCTCCTTGCCGGTGGTTCACGGAACGGGCGGACTCTACGACACGATCCGGCCGATGAATGTCGAGCACGCGATGGGAAATGGATTCAGATTTGATAACTATGACCCGAACGCCCTGAGGTGGGCCGTGGACCGGGCAATGGATTTTCATGCGCTTCCGGATGAGGCCAAGGGGCCACAAATCCAGCGGGTGATCAGGGAAAGTATCAAGGAATTCAGCCACCAGGAAGTCGCGCGCAGATATATAGAAATCTACGAGGAAATGCTAGCCCGTCCTCTGGTTGAGAAGGAAGCGGGTGAGGAACTCCAAGGGCTATAAAGATTTATCCAATCATGCCCATGAGAAATAGGACGATGACGATGACAAGCAAAACACCCAGGATTCCACTAGGGCCGTAGCCCCAGTTTTTACTGTGACCCCATGTAGGCAAAACGCCTAGGAGGATGAGAACGAGGACAATGATTAATATAGTTCCGATAGTCATATTTTTTTGTTTGTTGAGACGAACCTCTCATTGCAGGAAATCTGCCATCCTTGTATTCTAATGAATTGCCGCACAGATCCTATAAAAGCGGGATAATGCACAATATGGTTTGAAAATGCGGATACAAATAGAGCCAGTAAAAGCACGAGGATGCGTGCATTTTGAGCG
>JACMMB010000029.1 GCA_014379305.1 Akkermansiaceae bacterium | reverse complement strand
TCCGACCCAGATCTCGGAGGAAGGCAAAGGCAAAACACTGGCTTCAAAATCCCCTGCCAAAAAAGTCAAGGGCAGGAACGTCAACATTACCATCGGCAAAGGCGGGAAAACCGGCGGCAATATCAAACCGAAGATCCTGATGGTCTTCACCCGCCAGTTGGCAACTCTCATCGATTCCGGCCTGCCCCTCCTTCGTTCGCTCACCGTATTGGGAAAACAGGAGCCGAACCCGACTCTCAAGGCAACCATCGGCTCCCTCGCCGACTCGGTCCAAGGTGGCTCGACATTTTCCGAATCCCTCGCCCAGCACCCGAAAATGTTCAACAAGCTCTACGTGAACATGGTCAAGGCAGGCGAACTCGGAGGTGTGCTTGAAGTCGTTTTAAACCGTCTCGCGGAATACCAGGAAAAGGCCCAGAAACTCAAAAACAAGATCGTTTCCGCCATGGTTTATCCGGCAATCGTCATGTTCATCGCCGTTGCCATCCTGATCTTCCTGATGGTCTTCATCGTTCCCAAGTTCAAGGAAATGTTCACCGAGAGCGACTCCGAACTCCCTTTGATCTCGAAAATCGTTTTCGGCTTTTCCGAGTTCTGTCTCGCACGCCCGCTTTTCCTACCGAATGTGGTGTGGGTATTCGTCGGCGTCGGACTTCTTTACGCCGGATTCAATGCGATCGGGAAAACCAAAGGCGGCCGCCAGGTCATCGATAAACTCAAATTAAACCTCCCGATCTTTGGGGATATTCAGCGTAAATCCGCCGTCTCCCGTTTCTCCCGCACGCTTGGCACGCTCGTCACCTCCGGTGTCCCCATACTTCAGGCCCTCAACATCACCCGCGATACCGCCGGCAACGTCATTATTTCGGATGCCATCTCCAAAGTCCACGAAGCCGTCAAGGAAGGTGAATCCATTGTCACCCCTCTCTCCTCCAGCGGCGTTTTCCCGAACATGGTCATTTCGATGGTCGATGTCGGCGAGGAAACCGGCCAGCTGCCTGAAATGCTATTGAAAGTCGCCGACGTGTACGACGATGAAGTGGATAACGCCGTCACAGCCCTGACCTCCATCCTCGAGCCTGTCATGATCGTCATTCTCGCCCTTGTTGTCGGCGCCGTCGTTTTCGCCCTCTTCCTGCCGCTGATCAAAATGATCTCCACGATGAGCGAACAGTAACCCTGAAATCCCGTGATAATTTTCGGATCCGGGCTTAACTTATGGGGTCGGCGAAAACTGAATAGTCACAACCCTCTGCTCTCCATATGAAACCCAACTCCTCATCACGTCACCTCCACGGATTTACCCTGATCGAGATGCTTGTCACCATCACGATCATCGTGATCCTGGCTGGCCTCTCTGTCGGTGGATTCAATTTCGTAGCTGCAAAGCAAGCCAACGAAAAAGCCAAAATCCAGATCAGCCTCCTCAGCAAAGCCCTTGAAGAATACAAGTTGGACAACGGCGACTATCCGCCAACCGGAGATGCAATCAGCGCCGATGGTAACACCGGGATTCTGTTCAAAGCTCTTTATTACGATGGCACTCAAACCCCGAACAGCGCCAAAATTTATCTCTCGGAACTCGATCCCGCAGCCAATAAGCAAGGTTGGACCACTGGTACCGCATCGGCCACGACTCGGATTATAGACCCTTGGGGGGAACCATACCGGTATCGTAGCGGCATAGCCGCCGACGGATCAGCTAACGCCAGTGCGCAAAACCCTGACTTTGACCTAAGCTCCAAAGGTAAGGACGGCATCGATGGAAATGCCGACGACATTAAAAATTAATCTGCCGATTTCGAATCCGAAAATCCAAAGCCCGCGCGATCTACCGCTTTCTTCTCCCCCAGATATGACAGACCAAACCGCGCCAATTAGCGAAGAGCCGCAAATCCCCGCACCGCCGGTTTCCAAGGTACAGCGCATTTCCAACCGCAATCCCCGCAAGAAACCCGACGAGTCTTCCATCGAAAAACCAGCCGCCAAACTGGAACCGGCCCATAGCGAACAACCCACTCCCTTCAACGAGCCCGAATCGAACATTTCTGAATCCCAGTCCGATTCGAAACGAAAAAACCGCCGCCGCCGCGGAAAGAGTAAACCAGCTCAGAATTCATCTGAAAAATCTGCCGAAGCCGCCGTCTTCGTTGAGGAAGCCATCGCAGTCGTAGTCGAGGGGCCGACTGAACTCTCCCTTAAACCACCTGGAATTCCTGTTCATCAGCAGAAACAGAACTCGCCACCCTTGCAGTCCAACAACCGCCGCCTCGAACCGGAAAAAGTCGCAAAAAACGCCTGGAAAATATATCTCGCTGAAGTCAGTGAAGAGGGCGTTGCGCTAATCGGAGATAATGATGCCCGCGAACTGGCCCGCCGTTGCTTCCGCCTGTCGGAAATTTTTCTCGAGGAAGAATCGCGCCGCAGATGATACCGGAGTACGGCTTCAAAGCCCTCCGACCGCATCGAAAAAGCTTGGGTATTGTGGGTCCCAGCCTGTTTGCCGAAGCTTTCCGTTCGAGACTTTTTTGTGCGTCCATCCCCGCTTCCGATTGAGGTCCCTTGGCCCGAACGGTGGCATTTCCCGATCAAAGATTGATGCCAAGCCCTTGTACGCGTCCAACTGACACATTGGAGTTGAGTCGCTCACGTTAAAAACCTCGCCCGCCGGAAATTTCTCCAGTCCCAGCAAATGTTGAATCGCTCTCGCCGCATCATCCCGATGGATCTGATTCATTAATCGCCTGCCATCCTCCTCAATTACCGCCTCCCCGTTCAGGAATTTCCCAACCATCGCGCTTCTCCCCGGCCCGTAAATTCCTGCCAAGCGGGCCACCACACCGCCAGCGTCCCGCACCACCCGTTCCGCCTCTAGCAAAATCCTTCCCGTTTCCCGATCTGGCTCTGCCTTCGATTCCTCCGTCACTTCTTCCCCATCGATTTGGCCATACACGGAACTGCTCGATGTGAAAATCAATCGGCTGTCCCTGTATTTTTTCACCAAATTCTCACATCCTTCCAGATAAACTCTTCGATAAGCCTCTTCCCCACCCCTCCCCGAAGCCGCGCAATGCACCACTCCATCGGCGCCCGGCAAAGCCATCACGGCTTCCAAATTCCCAACATCACAAGCGATCAATCCGTCTTCCCCGCTTAATGAAACACCGTCCACCTTCCACCCGCCCTCACGGAAAACCTTAATCACCTCTGCTCCCAAATAGCCGGCACCAATCACCACAAGCCTTTTCATCCCGTCCAATACTCGCCATACATGGCCTTATTTCCATTCATATTCCGCGGAAATCAAAATCCGCTTCCCCATTCGCAGTCCTTCGCATCAATTCGCATCAATTCGCATTTGCAACCATGTTCTTCGATGAATCCATCCTCCGCAAAGCCGCCTCATGGCAGGATTTCAAGGAAGCACAATCCCTCCTCGGCATCGGCGCCGTCACCCGTGCGGAAAAGCTGGAGACCGGATGGCAGGGCTGTGTCCGCGTCGGCACGCGCACATTCCACCCCTCCGTCATCGCCAAATCACCTACGTGGTTCGATACAAAATGCAGCTGCCCAGCCAATCAGCGCCAAGGCAGTTTCTGTTCCCACGCGATCGCCACCGGCCTGTATCTCCTGAGTCCGCCTGTTTCTGTTCCCAACCGGGAGCTGGATTCATCGGAATCATCTATCCCGGCCCTCTCATGGCAAATCCGCTTTCAAGGCCCTTGGCAAAAATCCATCGGGAGAGGCCACGCCGCCGTGGCTCTCAGTCCCTCAGACCATCCTCCCACATCCGCTGACTCGCGTCTCACCGCTTGGCTGCTTTCACAAAAAGCCCGCCCGGAAAAAATCCTCAACCTCCTCCTCAATCCGATAACCCTTTCCGATTTTTTAAACCAGATCGAAAACCATCCTGACATTTCCGCCGAAAACTCCCGCCTGACCATCGAATCGGGAGCCCAGATTCATATCCAGGATTGCACCTGCGACAATCAAACAATTCATCTGACTCCGTCTTCCCAAACGATCATCGGAATCGCTGATTCCTTCTGGGAAATCACAGCCACAGGTCTAACCAGAATCGGAACCGCCCCAATACCTTCGCTCCTCCGGCCATACATTGAAACTCTCTGCGAAACCAAAGCCACCGCCCTACCCCTCGATACCTTTCTCTCTCTGCTTGATTCGTTGCAAACGCTT
>JACMMB010000254.1 GCA_014379305.1 Akkermansiaceae bacterium | reverse complement strand
TTCACCATTGGCAGCACAGCCGGAGGCGTTGAAGTAGCGGAGGCAGGCGGACCGCAGTCCCCAAGCATGGTCGCAATCGGTCAGGATACGCTCGACCATGAGTTTGCTGTGGCCGTAAGGGTTGATGGGATGCTGGGGATTGGACTCATCGATGGGGACTTTTACGGGGGTGCCGTAGGTGGCGCAGGTGGAGGAGAAAACAAAGACCTTGCAGTCGTTTTCGCGCATGATTTGAAGAAGGGCGATGGGCTCGGCGGTATTGTTCCAGTAATACTTCAGGGGATCGGTGACTGACTCGCCGACATAAGCGAATGCGGCGAAATGAATGACGGCGGAAAATTCATGCTTTTCGAAAAGGCTGCGGAGAAGATCGCGATCGCCGACATCGCCGATGACCAATTCGACGTCGGGGTCGGTGATGGCGGCTGGGTGCCCGTAGGCGAGGTTATCGAGAACCACGATTTTTTTCCCTTGCGAAGCCAGGTGGCGAACCGTGTGGGAACCGATATATCCGGCTCCGCCGGTGATGAGGATGGGTTGTTGAGGCATTGCTGCGAGGAGCAAAACCGATAAGTTTAAAGAGGGCAAGAAGTGTCAAAAAAAATGATGAATAGACAGTGAATGTCCAGGGTCTAAGTTTGGTTATGAAAAACCATCGTCGTTATGTCGGGGCTTTATTCGCGGGAATTACTGTTTTGGCGGTGACGTCCTGCGCTTACGATCCTTATTATTCAGGATCTTCAAGCTATTCTTCCTATTCAGGGGGTGACGGATATGGAGATGGTTATGGCTATGGCGGCTCTAACTTTTCAACCTCTCTATTTGTAAGCACCGGGGACTCGCGCTGGGCATATGATCCTTACGCCGGAGCGTATTATGATTACTCGAGACGGTCATATTATGACCCCTATCTTTATGGATATTATCCGGTCGGCTATCGACCACGTTACGTTTATGGCTCTCCTCATCCTCATGGATGGAGGAGAGGTAGGGATCATTGCCCGCCACCTCACCGGATTCGCAGTCACAATCTTTCCCGTTACCATGATCGCGACCATCAATACAGGAACCTGGGCAGGGAGTGGTCGAGAGACGTTCGGGTCGATCAATCGGATAGGGATGAGCGCCAGAGATATTCTGATCGCCGCGAAAACCAAAGAAATCGTCGATCCGGCTTCAGGGATCAACCCCAACTGGATAATCAACAGGGATCTTTTGATCAGGGACGACGCGGAGGCATAAACGAAAATCGGAGACGTGGGAATGAATTCTCCATACCTGATCGCGAATTGAGAGGAAGAGGCAATGGTGAGCGCAGTTTCCAAAGAGGTAATACTTCGGTAGCTGTTCCACAGTTCGATCAGAATAGGGAAAGGGAAGCTCGAATCAGGGAAGCTGGTCAACGGGATGGTCGACGCCAACGTGAGATGTCCCAAGAGAGGAATCGTCAACTTCAGGAGCAGCGGAATTTACAACCCATGCAACAACCCCAACTGCAGCCACAACCTGAAATGTCACCGCAACAAGAACGTCGCCAGCAGCCTCAGCTGGACCGCCGCCGTGATGGTGGCGGGGAGTTAAATCGAAGAGGCCGCACCGAGGAGCCGCGCAACAACAACCGCCGCGAAGAGCGCAACAAAGAGCAAAACGGCGTAACAGGTTTAGGAGAAGGTTAGCTGCCTATAATTCATCAATGCCCGGCAACGCAAGTTGCCGGGCATTGTTTTTTTGGAATGGTAAGTAGCCAGCGGAAGTTGAGGGCCAGGAGGATTGCAGCCAGGCCTACGTGCAATACCTGCACCCATGAATAGACATGGATCTGCGACATGATGAGACCAAGTATCATTTGCGAGAAAACGATTCCCATCACGCCTTTCTGGGATAGTGATGGTCCATCTGGTTGATTTTTTTTCGCGAGAAAATAGGCCCATACGGTCACGCAAAGAATCGCCCACGAAAAGCTACGATGAATGAGATAAACGGAAGATTGTTCGAGTTCGATAATCCAGGTTTCACGCGGAGAATCGACATGGGATTTGGCGAGTTCGTCAGTCATTTCGCGAATCTGGGATCCTAGGATTCCCTCGAGGACAACAAATGCAAGGAGAACGGAAACCGCAATTTTCATAAGTGAACTATTGGATGATATTGTGGTTTTGAAGGGACTGTCGGTGCCCGCCCAAACACAGTAAACCAGCACACAGATCAGTAGCATGGCAAGAGCCAGGTGGGTGGTCAGAACGCCAGGTGCAAGGCCGCTGTAAACGACACTTCTGCCCATAATCGCATTTGCAAGGACGAGAAGCAGGGCCGCGAACGAAAGCCAGAATACGAGCGGGCGCTTGGACCTTTGCCAGAACGAGGCAATGAATGTCGCCAGAGTCAGAATCCCGACAGGAAGACTACAGAGGCGATTCAAAAACTCAGTCCATACGTGGCGGGGATTGAATTCACGTTTTAGAGTTTCCGCCGTAATTGTCGAGGGATCACGTCCCATCCTTGCTGCCTTACGCTGGAATTTTTCAATTGGAAGCTTGTCGAAGTCGACCTGATCGACATGGGTGGGAGGGATTAGCAGACCCCAACACGTTGGCCAGTCGGGACAGCCCATGCCGGAACCCGTCACCCTGACAATCGCACCCATGAATATAAGAAACAGAAGCGATAGTAACGCGGCAGACGCCAGCTTCTGATACAGGGTGTATTTCATCCGCGCGAAAGGTGGTGTGGTGCAGGGCTATTTCCAGAGAAATGTCTCTAAACTACCGTTGATATTGGCAGCGCAGCCCGGCCTACAACAATTCCTCCGCCATATAGCGCAGCGTCTTTAGCTGAGTTCCGCGATAACGGAAGTAGCAAGTAAAACCATTGATAGGATAATCACGCAAAACGCCACCCACTTCCATTGGGTGACGTGACGGTTTTTCCGTTCTATCCCTTTTGTGGAGCGGGTTTTCGAAGAAATACTCGTTCTATTGTGGGCGACACGGTCGTAGTGGCGCAAGAGAGCGATGAATTGATTTCCCCCTGGTTGGGTTGGGGATGTTTTGGGCATTGGCGTTTGTCGGATATCGTGTCCTTGAACTTGGATTTAGGAATACGGCAGTCCAACTGACAAGCGGCGTAGGTAACCGGTGTCAGATTTCTGTATAAAACAAATTACTTTGTGTATTCGACCTCAACAGGAGCGGTTTGAATCTCCTTGAATTGGGGAAGCGGGCGGAGGCCTGGAGCCAGTGTATCACTCGTGCAACATCCGCAGGAGGAAAGTAGAATCGCGGTGGCACTGACGGAAATGGCGAGGAGCAAACGAATCATGATGGGCTTGGGTATCGTTTTTTTAGTCGATGGGGAATTTTTTACAGAAGTTGATTTATGAACAAGGGAAAAAACCTCGCCTTGGGTTATTATTACCAAGGCGAGGTTTTAAAGACTTACTTGGCAGGCGCCTGATAAGCAGGTGCTGGAGCTGGTGAAGCATCCGGGCAGCAGGAAGCGGCGAATAGTGCGACGACAGCAGCTGCGATGGTGAGTTTGATCATGTTCATAATAGGTTGGTTGTGTTTGGTTGTTGTTGGCCAAGGCTTGTTTCCCTCGGCTTTTGGCAGACTAGCCGGAAGGTCCGGGGCTGCAAGGGAAAATGCGACGGACGTTTTACCGATGGCCGGATGAAGAACCCGTCAGTCCCGGGTAGGTAGGGAATGAGATTTTATTTAATTATGAAGGTGACTTTTTCAGCACTGGCATCGGCTCCTTCGTTGACAGACCATTTGAGAGCGAAGCCGTTCCAAAGGGCATTTCCGCCCTTATCCTCGAAAACGAGTTTGGATTTTTCCGTGGCTGTGAAAAGGAATCGGGTGTCGCGATAGGCTTCCATTTCGATTTCGGCAGCAGTGAAGCCCTCAGGGTAAAGGGCAGCCGGGTTGATCGGATCCTTGAATTTAAGTCTAACCTGCTTGCCGGAAGTCAGCTTCAACTCGATTTTGTCACGCTTGATTTTGTCCTCAAAAACATCGTCGTCCTTGTCCCTATACTTGTAAGGTTCGGAAAATGCTGTGGTGATGGCAAAGGAAACCGGGTTTCGAATTTTACCTTTGCCGGTAATTTTCCCGCTCAATGAAAATCCCTTGCTCTCCGGCATGACCGTGGCCTCAAAGGCGGCTCCTCCCGTCACCTGGCCGCGGAATGTAATCGGTTCCTTCGGATCAATTGCCGCGTTTTGCGTGCTGGTGAGCGTTTCCTTTTTGATCTTTCTGCTGATTACTTTTCCATCAGGCATGGTTTCAAGAATCTCAAAACGAACCTTGATCGCAGCATTTTTGACTACCGGGGTGCCATCGCGTTTCATGGTCATGAGCACTCCTTCTCCAGTGGTAGTGACTCCGAAGTGGAATTTTTTTTCTTCGATCCCAATGAAGTAGCCAAGCCATTGTTTTACGTCCAGCGATGGAATATCCGCTTTGGACGACATGCTGATAAGCAGAAATGAGGTGATTGATGCGAAGAGAAATTGCTTATTCATCCAGTCATTGAAACGGGATCAGGAAGATTCCGCCAGCGGAAATCCCCATATTTATCATGGTTTAACTTTGCACAGGATGTCTTGCTGGGCTTGGCTCTGAATGGAATCCGGCTGGCGAATGAGTAGCTTATAAATATGGGGATGGACTTTTTGGAACGTAAAGATGTCTGGATTTACCGATACACACTGAAATCGCGTGGGTTTCTGAACGCGGTTTCGGCGAGACGGGAATTCGAAGGGGTATTGATCCGGGTGGGGGATGGCCACGGCTGTATCCACCCGTGGCCCGAGCTGGGCGATCCGACGGTCGGGAAATGTTTGGAAGATCTCAAAGGCCGGCGTTTCTGGCCAATCGTACGGCGCGCGATGAGATGCGCGGAGTATGACCACACGGCCCGAAATGCGGAAGAGTCCTTGTTTGAGGAAATGGAGGTGCCGCAAAGCCATGCGACCTTGGTGAAGGGTGATGCGAAGGAATTGGCCAAGGCGGTGGAGGCAGGTTTTGTGGTAATCAAGATGAAGGCGGGCAGGGATTTGGAGATGGAGGTAAAGTTTCTGGATGAGATGGTGACCGCTTATCCAAAGCTCAAGTGGCGGCTGGATTTCAATGAGTCGCTAAGTGGGGAGGCGGCCGAGTCTTTGCTAACTGGCTTATCCGCCCAGACCCGCATGGCACTGGATTTTGTGGAGGATATTTGCCCGTTTTCAGAGACGGCCTGGGCCGAGCTAAGAAGCAGGACGAAGATAGATCTGGCGGTGGACAGGGAAGCGGGGCCGCACCGGGTGGCGGCACAGGTAACGGTCATAAAACCTGCGCTTGATGAACCGTTCCTGCTCTCTGAAGCGGCGGCGATGTATGGACAAAGGGTGGTTATAACCAGCTATATGGATCATCCTTTGGGTCAGGCTTTCGCCGCGTGGGAGGCGGCGCGAATGGGGTTGATTTTTCCCGGATTGGTCGGGGTCTGCGGGGTGCAGACGCATCATTTATTTGATAGGAATGTGTTTGTGGAGGCACTGGGAGCGTGGCAGCCGGACTTCACGATTCCGAGCGGGACGGGATTGGGCTTCAATGATGAGTTGGCTGATTTGAAGTGGGAGAAATTGGATTGAACCGGTTTGTGCAATGGAAAATAGAATGGATTTGGATCTGATCACGTCGGCGGAATTTTGGGTCGGCGGAGCATGTTTTTTGACAGGAGATCACACAGGGGACATGCCCGTATCGTGTCCTGTGGGCAGCATTGGATTCAGAACTTCGGGCAGCACGGGACGGCAGAAGTGGGTGATACTTGAAAAGCGGGCGCTGCTGCTTTCAGCAAAATCAGTAAATGATTTGCTGGAGGTAGGGACGGAATCGAAATGGGGGCTGGCATTGCCGCTGAATCATGTCGGTGGATTCGTGGTTGCGGCACGGGCTTATCTTGCGGGTTGTGGAGTTGCAAAATTCGAGGGGAAATGGGATGCGGATCGCTTTGCTGACTGGGCTTTCGCGGAAAGGATTACCCACGTTTCAATGGTGCCCACGCAGGTGCATGATTTGGTGAAACAGGGGCTGCAAGGCCCGGCTGATCTCAAAGCGGTTGTTGTCGGCGGCGGGAGACTTTCCGATGAGCTGGGGCGGAAAGCCCGTGATGCGGGATGGCCTGTGCTTGCCAGCTACGGGATGACCGAGGCTTGCTCGCAAGTGGCCACGCAGGAAATCGGGCAGGTGGATCGATGCTACGCCGAGTGCCCATTGAAAATCCTGCCGATCTGGGAAACAGAAATTACCGACGAGGGCCGGCTCAAGTTAAAAGGACCGGCTTTATTTTCAGGCACGTTGGAAGAGCGGGACGGGGTATGGGTTTTTGTGAACCGCGAAGGCGAGTGGTTCGAGACGCGGGATCGGGTGGAGCTTGTTGGAGATGTCCTAAAGCCGATAGGCAGGGCGGATTCCCTGGTCAAGATCATGGGCGAGTTGGTGGATCTGGAGGCTGTGGAGAAACGGTTTCTTGCCATTTCCGCCGGTCGGATTCCCGAGAGCGGCTTCGCGGTCTTTCCAAGTGAAAACAGCCGCCGGGAACACGTATTAGTCGCCGTTTTCGAGGAGGGATTGGAAAGGGAAAGTGTTGAGGATTGTTTTGATCGGTATCAAAAGCTCACCGGCGGCTTGGAGCGGTTTAAAAAATTCCTCCGGGTGGATCGGCTGCCGCGGAGCGAGCTTGGGAAACTGAGGCGTGGCGAGCTGGGCAAATTGGTTGAAACCATCCTGCGGGAGGAGCAATAGACCCGCTTCCCGGCTCAAGTAGCCATGTAAACCGCCTCGACCGCAGCCAAGTTACTCTTGAAGAATGTTCAAGTTCGTGATCAATCAGTTCATGTAATCCATGGACTATGAAAAATAAAAAATTTCAGCGTAATTTGACCGGACCTGCCCCGAGGCAGGAAAAGGATGTTTCGTGGCTTCGGCATGCGCAAAAGATCCGTTCGGGATCTAAAACCGAATCCGGTAAAATTCGGTCGGGCCAAGGGAAAAATTGGGAAGACAGGCAACCGGTAGAAAAGCCCCGCCAGGCATTTCCCATCATCGGAATGTTACTGGTTATGGCCCTGCTGATCACGGTTATTGGCGGGGCGGTGTGGTTGTTCAGATCCCCCCGGAATGAAACCGTTTTACCATCAGCGGCTGTTGTATTGCCGAGTGAACATAAGGCCGAGACGCAGT
>JACMMB010000253.1 GCA_014379305.1 Akkermansiaceae bacterium | reverse complement strand
TCCGCCGCCCCGATGAGAAAGGCCATCGTTTTCACTTCACCTGCCATTTCCAAATCATCGATTGTTTTCGCTAATTTCCGGGTTGTCGGGGCATGTCCCCGCTCATCCAATACAATCCTGTAACAACCACCGGTAGCTTCCAGCAGTCTGGCCGAGACCGCTTCGCTCTCACCGGCTTTAACAACCAGAAGTTCGTAGCTGCCAAACCTGCCCAGTCGTTTCATGTACTCCGTGACCGCCGCCTTGGCATAGGCTAAAGCGGGCTTTCCGGCCATCACCACAAGAAATCGCATTGCCGGAGATTACGGATTTTTATCCGGTCCTCCAGCAACTTCTCAAGCAGGATACAAGTCCATGGAATTGCCGGAAATTGGAAAATAGTTGTCGTGGTTTGACACAACATGAATCGTAGCGGAGAAACCGAACCAATGAGCGCAGTCTACGAATCTCCCACCATTCTAGCCGAGTATCTTCTGTTTCACTATGGCAGCGCCGATGAAGTGCTGCCCCCACACGAGTCCTGGCCGATTGGAATGGGGGATGCGCTTGATTTCGCCGTTAGAACCCCGTCCTATTTTTCAAATCCTCAGACAAACCGGGGGCTGGACCTGGGTTGCGCGGTGGGTCGATCCACCTACGAGATGTCACGTACTTGCGGGCATGTCATCGGCATGGATTATTCCCATGCCTTCATCAACGCCGCGCAACTATTGCGCTCCGGTAAATCGATCCCGTATCCGCGGCATGACGAAGGACATTTGGAGACTCTTTTGGAAGCAACGCTGCCGGAGGATGTTTATCCCCACAAGACCGGGTTTTTCCAAGGCGATGCCATGCGCCTGCCCAACGACATCGGCAGCTTTGATCGGGTTCATGCCGCCAATCTTCTCTGCCGATTAACAGATCCCGAACTGCTGCTCAAAAGATTGCCCGATTTGGTAGGAACGGGAGGCCAGCTTGTTATCGCTACTCCGTGTACCTGGCTGGCAGCTTTTACTCCACCGGATCACTGGCCACCCGGAGATACCCTGTCATGGCTCAAAAATCATCTCTGTGATCATTTTGAACTCATCACCGAAGCCAACGAACCTTTTTTGATTCGTGAGACCGCACGAAAATTCCAATGGACCCGGTCCTTGGTAACTGTCTGGCAGAAATGATTTTCGGGCAGTTCAGGATTTCTTCTTACGCAGAAAGGGCGGAAGGTCGAGATCCTCGCCATCGAAGACATTGGGATTCTCGCCCTCGAAACGCCCGCGCGGCGCTTTCTCGAAAGACAGTTCACTCTGTGAGCTTGGGTATGCGGAATCCAGTCTAAGAGGGTTTGCGGACTGGACGACGGAGTCTTGGACTTCCTCAGGGAAGTCTTCATGAACCGGCTCATGCCCAGGGTCTGCAAATTTGGATTTGCCCCAGAGCGGTTTTGCGGAAGTCCTATTTTTGGGACCGGGAGTCGGGCTGGCGCTGCTGCCCTGTGAATCGAAATGGTCGGATTCACTCTCTTCTGCGATATCATCCGGTTCGATGAAGGCTTTGGAAACTTCACGCACACTTGAAAGTTCCGGTTCGGCGAATGGGCGATCCTCTTTTTCAGACTCAATCGGCTCGGCTGCTATTTCGTCAAGATCAGCGGCTTCATCTTCCCAATTCCTTGTTGGTTGCTGGGTCTTGATCGAACTGCCTATGGATCGATGAACTTTAGCTCTCACAACCGGGATCACCGCCTCGTTGGGTGTTTCATCATCCCACACGTCATTGGCTTCAAGAGTTTCATCGTCATCGGAAACCGGTTCTTCAATCGTCCCGATTGACAAATCCTCATCGACGCTCTCAAAGTCTGGCGGTGGCACTGGAGCTTGAGTTAACATGTCGATTTTGCTGAAAGGATTATCCAGCTCCTTGGCAAGCTCTGCATCCGAATCGGTGCCGGCAATAGCTGGTATATCGGAACTTTTGGATTCGCGATTTCCCGTTAGCTCGTCCTCCGGAAGGGCGCTGATCAGGGTGATCGAAAGGTTGTCCCCCATCATGGGATCAATGGCGGCACCGAATAGAACCTGGGCATTTTCCGGAACGTGTTTTTGAAGGCTTTGCATCAACAGCTCGATTTCGAATAACGTGAGCGATTCGCCGCCGGAAAGATGGACGAGAACGGTTTGTGCCTCCTTAAGCAGTGCGCCCTGATCGAGAAGCGGGCTGGAAAGGGCGTTGCGGAGCGCTTTGGACGCGCGGTCCTTGCCTTCGGCTATGCCTGAGCCGAAGAGGCAACGGGAGCGGTTGGTGCGCAACGCGGACATCAGATCGTCAAGGCCGACGTTGATGAGGCCAGGACGGATGACTAGGCGGATAACGGCCTTGATGGATTCTGAAATCATCTTATCGGCCGCTGCGAAGGCTTCGTGAATCCCTTGCTTGGCGAGAACGAGCTCGCCCATGCGGTTATTGTCAAAGGTGACTAGGGCATTCGACAGGACGGCAAGCTGGTTAAGAGAAGTTTCAGCCTGTTCGCGGCGGCGGCGGCCTTCAAAAAAGAAGGGCATGGTCGCGAAGACGACGACAAACGCTCCCTCTTCCCGGGCAATCCGGGAAACGATCGGAGCAGCGCCTGAGCCGGTTCCCCCGCCTAGTCCCGTGCATAAAAAAACAATGCGCTGGCCCTCAAGCGCGGTCCGGACCTCCTGTTCGGCCTCGAGCATTGCCTGCTGTCCGAGCTCGGGATCGCCTCCGGTGCCGAGGCCTTTGGTTAGATTCACTCCGAGTTGAATTTTTTCCTTCGCCAGAGACCCGGCGAGGGTGCGGATATCGGTGTTGAGAGCGAGGAGTTCCGCACCCTCGATGCTGTCGAGCGCGATGCGTTCGAGCATGTTCGCCCCCGCGCCGCCGAGACCGACGATCTTTACTGCGGAGGATGGGATGGATTGGTTTTGTTCGCGGTTGTAGGTGATCATATATTCCAAGGCAATGGGTTCGGCTTGCTACGAGCTATGTTTTTCCTAATAAGTTCGGATGTGTATTCGAGGTTCGCCTATCTACCGAAAGGCCAGAACACCCCTAGCATTTTTCCAAGGCAACCGGGTGGTTTGGAGTTTTCCGTTTCGAGAATCTGAGCATAGCGAATGAGGCCGATGGCGGTGGCGAATTGCGGGTCTCTGAACGAGGGATGATT
>JACMMB010000252.1 GCA_014379305.1 Akkermansiaceae bacterium | reverse complement strand
CGCGAACAGCAGCTCGCCCGCACGGGCAACTCCGCCGCCGATGACCAAGGCTTCGGGATTCAGCAGCCAGCAGGCGTTCATCGCCGCAGTCGCGAGCATAAGCCCGATCAGATTCCACTGGCCGATGGCGATTTTATCCCCGTGCCTGGCCGCTTCGGCAAGGGCGGCGGGGGTGCAGTCCTCAGGGTTTTTGAAAACTCCGGCCGCTTTGTAGGCAAGCATCGCATCCTGGGCAATTTCCTGATTCCCGATATAATCCTCCAGCGCACCCAGATTTCCGTAATGACCCTGACGTCCCTGATAGTCGATGGAAGTCTGGCCGATCTCGCCGGCGCCGAAGTTCGCACCGCGGATCATTTTTCCGTTGGCGATGACGCCGCCACCGACTCCGGTTCCCAGAGCGATGCAGACGAGGTGGGAAAATCCTTGGCCGGCTCCCAGTTTCCACTCGGCGAAGGCCATACAGTTCGCATCGTTATCCGCAGCTACGGGCAGGCCTAATTTTTCTTCCAAAATTTCCTTGAGCGGGATTTTTTGCCAGCCGCGCACGTTGGTAAGGTTCAGGACCACCCCGCGGGCGAAATCAACAAATCCCGGCACCCCGATCCCCACCGCCCTGATCTCCGGATGGCGGGTGCGCAGATCCTCCACCGCCCGCACCAAGGTCGCGATCAGTTCCGCCGGGCCATCAAAATCCTGGGTCGCGATTGGCGGGGCGTGGTCGATGATGGCGCTGCCCCTCACCACCCCGGCTTTCACGCTGGTGCCGCCAAAATCGATGCCTATTGCCAAGGGACGTTCACTCATTGCCGCGCCTGCCTAGTATGCTGCCCGCGAAATATCTACCTAAATCCAATCCCACGGAAACAATTCCCGCCAGCCCGGATTATTGAAACACCCTGCCGGCTATCAACCGCAATCCTTCGAGAGTCAGGTTCGGGTCAATCACATCGATTTCGCCGAGGCCGCGGGAAGCGAATTCCGCGCCGCCGCCGGTTGCGACAATGACGGGCTTCGTTCCGATTTCCGCGATCATCTCCCGCAGAATTTCCCTGACCATGCCGCGGCTGCCGATCACCGCGCCAATCCGCATCGCCTCAAGCGTCGATTTTCCGATCGCGGTATCCGGCTCATTTAAAACGATTTCCGGCAGCAGCGCGGTATGGCTGCCGAGCGACTTCGTCATCACCGCCATGCCGGGCGCGATCGCTCCGCCCGAAAAATTTCCCTCGGCCGAAACATAGCTGAAGGTCACCGCAGTTCCGAAATCAATGGCGATGCCGGGACAGCCGTAGAGTTTTTTCATGCCAACCGCATTTGCCATGCGGTCACTGCCAATCTGATCCGGCTTGGGGAGATCGAATTCCATCTCAAGCGGGCTTTGATAGCCGAGCAGATGGAATTTTGGAAGCATATGGAAATATGCGGTTAAGAAAGCCGCCTTATCAGGGACCACGGAAGCGACGATGACTGCGGAAAAATCGATTCCCGCCAGCAGACCATCAAGCCACTTCTGATCCAGCGCGGCGGTGGGAATAATCGCCCGCCACCCATGCAGGCGATCCCGGTCGCCGACGGCGAATTTCGTCCGCGAGTTCGAGTTATCGATTAAAAGCCAAGCCATGACTTCCTCCAATCCGACGAATTGAATACAGCGGCTTTGTGTTTTCCGATTTCGGGCATGCCTTGATTGGTTTTGACACGCAGCAAGCCGTCATTGATGCGGAGTGTGAGGGAACTCTCCAAGTCCTGTTTTTCCAACCAGAACTTGTACCAGATATCGGTGAAGCCCGTTTCCGGACTGCCTGCAAAAGTGGTGTCGGCC
This sequence comes from Akkermansiaceae bacterium, assembly GCA_014379305.1. Classification (GTDB taxonomy): domain Bacteria; phylum Verrucomicrobiota; class Verrucomicrobiia; order Verrucomicrobiales; family Akkermansiaceae; genus Luteolibacter. Next base: position 11,760 of record JACMMB010000252.1, on the reverse strand, counting down.
GGTTCGTGTTTTTGCCCTACCGCGTCGATCAGCCGCACCTGCCTGCGCATGTCATGGGCTTGCGGTCCGCTTTTTTTCAAATGAATATCCAGCCAATAGAAGGATTGGTCCCGTTTGACCTGAACACTCCTGATCGTGAACCTGGCTTTTGGATCGGGTTGCTTATCGTAGTTTTTTGACCAAATCAAAGCTGCCAGGAATGTGAAAACCACAAGCAAAACAGCCAACATCAACCGGATCATCTGTCGTTTCAGCACGCCCTTTTTCTATCCGATACCGATGGTTCGACAACGAAAACCGACGTGCCGTCAACCTTGAATCTGGCTGTCGTTATAGGCTGGCGAGCCATGCTCAGCGATGTCCAGGCCCTCCAATTCTTCCTGCGCTCCGACCCTGACACCCATTACCGCTTTTAGCAGAATGAATAGTAAGAACGATGCAAAGAACGCGAAGAGCGATACGGATGCGGTTCCCAGGAGTTGGATAAAAAACTTTCCTCCGCCAAAGACAGCAACCGCCATGGTCCCGAAGACCCCGCAGACACCGTGGACTGACACCGCGCCGACCGGGTCGTCGATTTTGATTTTGTCGAAAAACAGGATGGAACCGACTACCAATAATCCTGAGATTGCGCCAACAACGACAGATTCCCATGGGCTGATCACATCGGCACCGGCGGTGATTCCAACGAGGCCGGCAAGGATGCCATTGAGCGCCATCGAGAGATCCGGCTTTTTAAGCAATGACCATGAGGCGAAAATGGCCGAGATGCCGCCAGCAAAGCCGGATACTGTCGTGGTCAGGAAAACGCGGGATAATTTTTCGGGATCAGTGCTTGAAACAAAGCCGCCATTGAATCCAAACCAACCGAGAAACATCATGAACACGCCGATGTTTACCAGTGGGAGACTATGCGGAAGAATAGGGACAATGCCCTCCCTGGTGTATTTGCCATTGCGCGGACCGAGGACCATGATTGCCGCGAGGGCGGCAAAACCACCAAAAGCATGAATCAGTGTTGAGCCGGCAAAGTCTTCAAACCCCAAGCTGTTGAGCCAGCCGTTACCCCATTTCCATGAGCCTGTGATCGGGTAGATGAAGGTCACGAGGATCGCTGCGAAAATCATGAAGCTGTTCAGCTTCATACGCTCCGCAACGGCACCGGAAACGATGGTCACCGCAATGGCTGCGAGCATGGCTTGGAAAAGGAAATCAGCCCAGATGACATTGCCCGCACTCACCGCTTCTTTGTCAAAGCCATTTGTCAAAGGACTCCCGATTGCAAGGAAGCCATTGGAAACGCCGGCTTCCCAACCGGGATACATAGCGTTGAACCCCCAAGCCATGTAACCTAGGACGCCGATGGAGACGATGAAGACATTTTTGAACAAAACATTCGCCGTGTTTTTTTTCATGCACATCCCGGACTCCACCGAGCAGAAACCGAGATGCATAAGGAAAACCAGCGCGGCGGAAATCAGGATCCAAAGATTGTTGACCGCAAACATTGCGGCGTCAGGCCCCGCCATAAGTGCTTCGTTTACTGTCGAAGGGGCATTTTCCGCAGTGCCCGGGACTGCCCCTGCCGCTTCCACATTTTGGCGGAAATCTGCCCTGCCTTGCGCCTGAAGTGTGGTTGCGGGGAGGAGAAACGAGATAAATGCGACTGCCATTAAAGTGAGAACCCGCAGTTTGCTTGAATGAAGCATTGGGTGTGGGTTGGCAGAGCAACCGACATACCATAAGGACTTGTCTGGCAGATTGACAATGAGAGAGCTATGCATTTTTTTCAGGGTCAGAGTTTTCTTCGATTATTGCTTGCCAGTCCCGGCTTTGACTCCTAACGCTACCGCCCTGCGGACTATAGCGGCGTATCAAAATTATTCTGGACAAATCTTTTGGATAAATTAACTATATCCATAACAGCTTGTCTGCCAAAGAATATTGGTGCTGCCAGTGCTATAATCTTCAAAGCAAGCAACAACCGAAACCAACAACAACACTAAATGCAAAACTACTGCAAAACAATTGGCGCCTTGGCCGCTGCCTCCGCCCTTGTGGCTGGCAATGCCTCGGCTGAAGTCGAATACGAAATCCACACGGGTTATACTTCCGAGTATCTCTTCCGCGGAGTAAACCTCGGCCAGGACCTCATCGAGGCTGGCGTGGATGTTGCCGCTGAATACAACGGCCTCGGTCTGAGTGCGGGTGCCTGGTACGGAAGCTTCCATGCACCTACCGGTTTCCCTTCACCTCTTAACAATGCCAATGCCGACGAACTCGACATTTATGGCGAGGTCTCAAAAGACTTCGGATTCCTAACCGCAGCCGTGGGTTACATCTATTATTACAATCAACAGGGCAGTGCGAATGAGTTTCTACTTCCTGTCCAAGACCAGCAGGAGGCTTACTTCTCACTCTCCCACTCTTACTTCGGCGTGGATGTTTCCCTTACCTATTTCTGGGACATCGAACTTGATAACGACGGCTACACCGAAGGATATGTTGGGAAAAGTTTTGAGCTTAGCCCGTGCCTCACTCTCAACACCGGCGCTATCCTTGCTTACCTTGTTGAAGAAGGCGACCTGGCTCACCTGACCGCCAAGGTTTCCCTCGACTGGGCCTTCACAGAGACTGCCAAACTGTCTCCGTTCGTTGCCCATTCATGGTCTCTTGAGGATGAATATACCGAGGATAATGAACTTGTCGCAGGTTCACTCCTTTCCGTCAGCTTCTAATCCGGAATTGACGAGCGAATGATTCCAAGAGCGGTTGCCCCGGCAGCCGCTCTTTTTTTGTTTCAGGCTTGAATCTCCAGCCATTGCTCAAAAACTAACCTCATGTTTCTCGGACTCGATTCCTCCACCCAGTCGCTAAGCGCGATCATCATCGATCCGGCATCGCGTAAGATTATCGCGAGCCATTCCGTCAACTTTGGCAGAAATCTGCCCCAATATCTTTCGCCCAACGGATTTATCCCGGAAGGAAAAAATGGCGAGGTCCATTCGAACCCGCTGATGTGGCTCGATGCGTTGGACCTGCTCTTCAGGGAACTTTCTGAAAATGCCGATCTATCCCGCATTGAAATTATCGCAGGCTCCGGCCAACAACATGGTTCCGTCTATTTTAACGCCAAGTTTGATCATAGCCTCTCAACGCTTGACCCGGCACAATCACTTTCCTCCCAACTGTCTTCCAGCCTGACGCGCAAGACATCTCCTATATGGATGGACACTTCAACCGGTGAGGAATGTGCTGAAATAACCGCCTCCGTGGGCGGATCCTCCGAAGTCTGCGCCCGTTCGGGATCGAACGCAATCGAGCGTTTCACCGGCCCTCAAATCCGGCGGTTTTGGAAAACCGATCCGGATGCTTATGGGCGGACATCGAGAATTCATCTCGTCAGCTCGTTCATCGCCTCCGTGCTTGCGGGCAAGTCGATGCCTATCGATTTCGGCGATGGAGCGGGAATGAATCTACTCAATCTCGGTGACTTGGAATGGGACGCCGGACTTCTCAATGCGACTGCGCCCGAACTTGATAGAAAACTTCCGCCTCCGGTTTCCTGTCTCACTGCTCTGGCGGGTATCTCAACTTATTTTTCTACTAAATACGGCATCTCCAGTAATTGCAAAATCTGTCCATTCACTGGAGATAATCCGGCATCCCTCGTCGGAATGGGGGCAACCACTCCCGGACAGGTTGTCATCTCGCTAGGGACCAGCGACACCTACTTCGCCGCAATGCCAACGGCCAAAACGGACCCCCAAGGCTACGGGCATGTCTTCGGCAATCCCGCAGGCGGATTCATGTCGCTGATCTGCTTCCGCAACGGCTCGCTTGCCCGCGAATGCCTGCGTGACGAGCTCCATGTGGATTGGTCGGCCTTTGAGAAAGAATCACTTCTGGCTAGTTCCGATTCGGCCGGAAAAAATCTTACCCTTCCTTTCTATGGTGCGGAAATCACACCTCGCTACGATTTTGAGAAACCTGTGACTGATTTTACCGAGGAGCAAACCCCGGGTCGCCGCATACGCTCGCTTCTTGAGGGTCAATTTCTCAATATGCGCCTTCATTCCCAATGGATGGGTGTGACTACCGAGCGGATTCGACTTACCGGCGGGGCGTCCCAAAACGATGGCATCGCGCAACTGGTTGCCGATGTGTTCCAAGCCCCTGTCGAGCGACTCGAAGTTGAGAACTCCGCCGCCTTGGGAGCCGCCCTCATCGCCGCTACCGCCATGGGTAACGATCTTGTGGAGATGCAGAACATCTATTGTAAGCCCGCTAGCAATTCGCTGCTTCAGCCGAATACCGAACTTGGAGAAGTATATTCGAGTGCTTTGGGAAAATATGCGAAGCTTCTAAAAATGCACATCAAGTCCTAGTTTAAGGTATGAAATTCAAAGACAAGATTGTCATTGTTACGGGAGCCGGAAGAGGCATAGGCCAGGAAATCGCCCGCGCGTTCGCCGCCGAGGGCGCGAGAGTCGCGCTGATCAGCCGAAGCGAAGCCAGTTGTTTAGCCGCAGCCGCTGAAATCAATGAATCCCATCCCGGATCTGCTACGGCGTTCCCGGTAGATGTTTCGGATCACGATGCGGTCCAAACGCTGGCCAAACGCATTGGAGAGGAACTTGGCGCGGTGAATATTCTCGTCAATAATGCGGGAATTACCCGTGACGGTTTGCTCATGAGGATGAGGGAAAACGATTGGGACACCGTGCTCGATACAAATCTCAAAGGAGCTTTCAATACCGTCAAAGCCTTCATGCGCCCGCTCATGAAAGGAGAAAACTCCAGCATCATCAACATCGCATCAGTCATCGGTCTCATAGGTAATGCCGGCCAAACCAATTACTCCGCCAGCAAAGCGGGCTTGATCGGATTCACGAAAGCGGTCGCCCGGGAGCTGGCAGCACGCTCGGTCACATGCAATGCAATCGCGCCCGGGTTTATCACTACCGATATGACCGACCAACTTCCCGAGGCGGTGAGGCAATCCGTTATCGATAAAATTCCTTTCGCCAGATTCGGCACTCCCGCGGATATTGCTCAAACCGTGCTCTTTCTCGCCAGCCCGGCCGCACAATACATCACCGGACAGGTCATCGCCGTCGATGGTGGAATGACGATGTAACGCCCGGGGTCATAGAATAATTCCCTGATTCTTAACTAATAATATGATCCTTCTCCTTCTTCGCCACGGTAAAGCTGAAGATCACGTTTCATCAGTTCAGAACGATTTCCTCCGTCCGTTGACCGACAAAGGGCTGGAACAGGCAAGGCAGGCAGCCAGAATTCTTGGAGCTGCGGATCTTCTTCCCGATCTGGTGCTTTCAAGTCCGCTCGTGCGTGCACGGCAGACTGCGGATGCATTTACACTCGCGGCAAAAATCCCGGGTCCGGTAATCCAGGCATGGCTTGCTTCAGGAATGGACCCACAAACCGCACTTTCAGAACTGGCCGCCTTTCCTGAATTCGAGCGAGTGATGATCGTCGGCCATGAGCCCGACTTTTCGCGGCTTATTCAATACACTTTGGGCATTTCAGGCGCAGCCATCGAGGTTCGTAAAGGATCAGTCACATGCTTGGAAATTGTCCCTCCGGCCAGGCAAGCCGTTCTCCGCTTTCTCATCCCTCACAAGCTTGCGAAGCATATGGAGTGAAGCCAGAACTCATGGGATAAACCAAGCCTTCCACTTTTTACCACTCACTGGTAATTTCCGCTCCTTCTAACATGTCGTCCACCTTTGGTAAATTATTCCGCATCCACACATACGGGGAGTCCCACGGCGGGGGAGTCGGGGTTGTTATTGATGGCTGCCCTCCCAGAATCCCTCTCACACCTGAAAATATCCAGCGCCAGCTTGATCGCCGCCGTCCGGGTCAATCCGAGATCGTCACGCCGCGCAAAGAAGCGGACCTCGCGGAAATTCTTTCCGGCCTGCATGACGGGCTGACTCTCGGCACCCCCATTTCCATTCTCGTGCGTAACACCGATCAACGCCCCTCAGCCTACGAGGAAATGGCCGTTAAATATCGCCCTTCACATGCGGATTATACTTATGACGCGAAGTACGGCATCCGCGCTCCCTCTGGCGGCGGCCGTGCGTCCGCTCGCGAAACGATTGGACGCGTCGCCGCCGCCGCAGTCGCCCGGCAGGTGCTGGATACTCTTCATCCCGGCATCGAAATTCTCGCTTGGGTAAGCACCATCCAGCACATCCACGCAACTGTTGATGCTGGCAACATCACATCAGAAACGATCGAGTCGAATATCGTGAGAACCGGCGACCCTTCCGTCTCGGAAACGATGATCAATCACATCAAAAAAATACGCTCGGATGGGAACTCCGTAGGCGGCGTCATTGAGTGCGTGATTCGCAACTGCCCACCGGGACTTGGCGAACCCATTTTTGACAAGCTTGAGGCTGAACTTGCAGCCGCCATGCTTTCGATTCCCGCGACCAAAGGCTTCGAGATTGGCTCCGGCTTTGCAGGTACTTTGCTCACCGGCAAGGATCACAACGATTCGTTCGAAATGCGTGAGGGGAAAATCCGCACTGCGACCAATCATTCAGGGGGCGTGCAAGGCGGTATCTCGAATGGCGAACACATAGTGTTCCGAGTCGCCTTCAAACCCACCGCAACCATCATTTCCACTCAGGACACCGTCACCAATGAAGGCGTGAACACAACTCTTGAAGGCCGGGGTCGCCACGATGCATGCGTGCTGCCGAGGGCGGTGCCAATCGTCGAGGCGATGGCGACTTTAGTCATCGTCGACCAACTCCTCCGCCAACGTGCCATCAGTCCGCTTTCCTGAAGCATGGACACAGTTCCGGAAATTTCCCTTGGCTCCGCAGCTCTGATCATCTTCGCCATTAGTGCAGGGTTTATGATCCTGCGCGGCATTGCCCGGACATTGGTGAATACCGCGTTTTTCACAATAAGTGCCTGGATTGGTTTTCGGGTGTGGCAGCAGTCTCCCGCCCTGGCAATCGATTGGACCGGAAAAACCTCTCCTTTCATCACCACCGGTCTGCCTGTCGTAGCCTTCCTGGCCAGCCTTTTCCTCTTGCGCAAAATCGTTAATTTCTTTCGTGCCCCGTTCGGAAAAAGCTCTGAGGAAGCCTCCCCCAAATCGCCCTTCCAGCTTGGATTGCGGCTACTTTTCACACTTGTTCCCACCGCTCTGATCTGCCTCACCGCCGCAACGTTCATTCACCACGCCAGCGCCATTTCTGAAATTAAAGAATCAGCTCAACGCTCCAAAAGCTTCTCGGGTAATAATAGCCTCGCGGAGCGCCTCAAAAATTCCCTATCCGTTGCCATTCCTTCCGGCCTGATGGATTGGCTCGATCCACTAAGCACCCATCCCCGCCTCACCCTGGCAAAAATGATCGCCGCCAACTCCGTCGCATCAGTCAAACCCGTCATCAACCCCACGACCGGACAGCCTTATCCTCGCGCCATCATAGTCGATGATCCTGAGCTACAGTCTCTTGCCAAAGAAGGTCGCTTCAGCACCTTGCTCCGCCATCCATTACTGTCCGAGGCGTTAAAGGACCCAATTATAAGAGAGGCTCTTGGTCTCTAACCCACTGTGTCAGTAAACGTCCCGTAGGTAGCGCTTGTCCTTTTTGAGCTGAACTACATAAGCAGCGGCCTCTTCTGTAGATAGCTTGCCGTGATCCTCAGCGATCTTGTGAAGCACGGCGTCGACATCTTTTGCCATGCGGGAGGCATCGCCGCATACGTAAAAGGCGGCGCCGTCGGCGAGCCATTTCCAAAGCTCCGCGCCCTCTTTAAGCATAAGATCCTGGACATAGATTTTCTCTTTTTGATCCCGAGACCAGGCAAGATCAAGCCGTGTCAGGGTGCCGTCTGCCAGAAAAGCCTCAAGTTCAGCCTGATAGAGATAATCACTTTTTTGATAGGGGTTGCCGAAAAAGAGCCAGTTTTTACCTGTTGCGGCAACTGCCTTGCGCTCTTCGAGAAAGGCTCGGAAAGGCGCGATTCCGGTTCCCGGGCCAACCATAATGAGAGGTGTGGCGCCATTTGAGGGGAGGCGGAAAGCGGCATTGTGGTGGACATAAACGCCGGGTTTGCAATCCGCAGTCAAACGGTCTCCGAGGAAAGTCGAGCAGATGCCGCTGCGCTTGCGGCCATGGCTATCGTACCGGACAATGCCCACACAAAGATGCACTTCGCCCGGGTGGGCCTTCGGACTGGACGCGATCGAGTAAAGCCGTGGCTGGAGCTTTTTCAGGATTGAGACAAAATCCTCCCCATCGCTGAAGTCCGCAGGATAATTGAGCACAAGGTCGATAAGGTCGCGGCCCCAACAGAAATTCTCCCATTCTTTTTTATCGTCGGCCTGGACAAGTGAGCGAAGGAACGGGGAGCCACTTCGCTTCTGCCATTTTTCAATCAGGGATTTGTTGATATTGCCGATATCGTAATGGTGGATCAGCGCTTCACGGAGCCCACATTCCTTGCCGTCAGGGGTTGGCACCATTCCGGCGTTGCAAGGCAGGCCGGCAATGATTTCATCAACGACACTTGCAGGATTTTGTGGATAGACCCCAAGAGCATCCCCAACCTCATAGGCGAGTTCCGAACCTGCGAGGGAAATCTCGACTTGATTGGTTTGCTTTTCCCCCGGTCCGTTGAGGTTGTAATTCTTAAGGACAATAGATGGAAAAGGGTTCTTCTTGGAGTAACCCACTTCTTCGATCTCGTCCATGGCAACGCCGTTCAACTCCACCAGAGAAGCCGCGGGAGCAAGCAGTGAAATGACGGTTTTCGACCACTCCGCATAAGGTATGTCAGCATCGATATCGACATCCACACGCGCACAAAGTCTGGTCGCCCCTTTTGCTGCGAGTCGGGTATCGAAATCGATTCCGCATTGGCAGAAATCAGGGTAAGAACTATCGCCAAGAGCCAAAACAGAGAACTTGAGTCCTTCCAAGCCCGGAAGCTCATCGCTCATGATCCAGGTATGAAGTTCCAATGCGGTATCAGGCGGCTCGCCATCACCGTAAGTGGAAGTAATAATCAGAAGATTTTTTTCCTTGGGAAGCCGTTCACGGTCGTAGGTGGCCATGTCCTGAATGTCAGGTTCGAAATTTCCTTTTTTAAGGGTTTTAACCAATTTTTTAGCGAGTCCTTCGGCAGTGCCGGTTTGAGATCCGAACAGCACGGTCACAGGAACCGCCGGGCCGCTTTCTTGCGCAGCTACTGGCCCCTGCGTAAGCATTTTACTTAAAAACTCACTGAGCCACTGGCGTTGCTCGGGAGAGAACGGGGCGTCGTCGGGGATCTTGATAGGGGAGAGCATTTCTCTGTGATATCGGTAGGTTGCCGGGCAGCGGAACTTGTTCCCGGCGTGCACATCTTTCAAGCGCGGATCGTACCAAATTGGGATTCCCTCTTGGACTTCAACTCATCTTCATGAGTATTTCAACTCACGTGAAGGATCCAATTCAAAATCCATTGCAAACTGATTGTGAGCGTGGGGCTGGATGTATTGCTGCACGAATTTGAGATGATATGCGTTGTCCATCACCATCCGCAATTTTTCCCGAGAATCCACTTCGATGGAGTAAAAAAAATGCCACTGGGAGTCGGTGCTTAAATTTCTGCCGGAGCGGACGCTGAGGACTTCAGGAATTTTAAGCAGCCATGTCCTGCTGGCACGCACCATCTCTTCCAAGGTTTTGGCTTCAAGACCCTCGTGAAGCTGGCAATAAATGACGTGGTGAACCATATTCAATCGTAGAAAAAAGGCAGCTTAGCTTTTCCAGTTCAGGGCACCTTTTTTCAGTGCGTATATATAAGCGATCGCAAGCACTCCCGCAAAGCCCGCCATGCTTACCAGTGCGGTCGGATTTACAGCAACCAGATCACGAAATTGAACCGCCCACGGATACATGAAGACGACTTCGATATCGAAGATCACGAAAAGCATCGCAACCAGATAAAATTTTACCGAGAAACGTGGGGAACCTTCGCCGATGGGCAACATACCGCACTCATAGGCACTGTCTTTGGTGGCATTTGTCCTGCCCGAGCGACCAAAAACGACGCTGAGGCTCAGCGTTGCCGCCGCGAATCCGCATGCGATCAGGACTTGTAACAAAACTGGCAAATAGTTTTCAGGCATGTCTTTAGGAATTTGTTACAGCTTCGTAGAACCTGGAGGGTGGAATGGGTAGAAAAAAAAACCCGTGTCTTTTGCAGACACGGGCTTCGTCATTGAATATGTTTGAAGATCAGGCTTCCGCTTCAGCCTCTTGGGCTGCGGCGTATGCACTCGATGCTTCGTGAACCCGGGCTGTGCCCTTATATTCCTTGCCAAGTTTTTCAACCAAGCCTCTGTTCACCAGATTCTGCAATTTTTCGTAGGAGCGCAGGCGAAGCATCTCTTCACCACCACTCACCGCGTTTCGCAGTTTCAGGTTTTCGAACACTCTTTCAAAAAGATCGTTGAACCCGAACACTTTCTTTTCAGAAAGGACGTTACAAAGTTCATCGGTCACATGGTCTGGAAGTCGCCGGGAAAACCGGGTTCGTTTCGTTGTTGTTGCCATAACAAAAACAACCTAGCACGCTTGAGTGACAAAAGCGACTCAAATGTTGAGCTTCCATGAAAAGGAATCGAAAAAATAAGTCAAACCTTAAAATTCGTGTTGCTTAATTAAATTTCCATAAGCCTTTTCGCTCCCCGAGTTGGTAAGAATCCGTCCCGGGAACGATCTTGCCGAAAGACAGGAAACCCTGATGCAATTCAGCCCAACAAGCTGTTCCCGGCACAACGAACGTGCCGGTATTGATGATCCTTCTTCCGCGGACAAGCCACGAACCGGCGTGATGCAAGTGGCCAACGATCAGCGCCTCGGTTTGTGGAAAATAGCATTCGCAAAACACCGCTCCGTGATTGCCTTGGTAGAGCCAGGCATCCAGCATTTTCAGCGCGCGCCGAGGCGGGGTGGCGGCATCCCACGCTCGCGCGATCAGGCTGCGACCTTGTGGGAATTGTTTTGAGGGCAGCCGCCGTGCGATTTCCCGGGCCAGATGAAGGCGGGTGTCCACATCTGTTGCGGCAACCGGGTGGTTTTGCCAGAGTTCTTCAACGACCTTTCTGCCAAACATGATTTCCCGCTTCCAAGGTGAGGAGTCTAACATGAGCGCATCGCCATGGGTGATGACGATTCTGCCTTGGGCAAGTTCAAGATATCCCGGCCCGTCCCAACCAGGATCGTGGTTGCCTGGAAGAAACAGCATTTCGCAGTTTTCGCTCGCTCCTATAGCCCGCAATTCGTCCAACATCTCCTTTGACTTTTCCCGCCACGGCCGTGCCAATTCCTGCCACGTATCGCCATTGAAAATCACCGTATCGGCTCCCCGGATCAATGGCCTCAAGTCTTCCACACGAGTGATCCGCGAAGCCCGATGACCAAGATGAAGATCTGAAAAAATCCGCACCCGCCCGTTCGTCATGGCTCCACCCGGCGCTGCCGCACCGCCTCAAACAAACATATCCCGGTCGCGACCGAGACGTTCAGACAGCTTACCGTCCCGGCCATTGGAATCGATGCGAGGAAATCACAGTTTTCCTCGGTAAGCCTGCGCATGCCTTTTTCTTCCGCCCCAAGGACCAAGGCCAGCGGACCTTTCAAATCCAGATCATAAAGCATTTTCTGCGCACGATCCGAGGTGCCTACCAGCCACACTCCCGCCTCTTTGAGT
>JACMMB010000251.1 GCA_014379305.1 Akkermansiaceae bacterium | reverse complement strand
TTTTCCGTTGGATTGACGGGAAGGCGTCCGAAGTGAAAATCACCGACTACCACTAATGACCATGAAACGAACCACCGAACTGATCCCGCTGATGAATTTCTTCGCGGAAACGCTCCGCGAGACCTTGGACGAATGGGACGTCTCGCAAGCAGAGGTCTCGCGGATGACCGGGATTCCTTCGCCCCATCTGACGGACATGAAAAAGAGCCGCCGCCGCTGCACGCCGGAATATGATCTGCGCCTGAGCCGCTACTTCGGAACCTCTCCTGGTTTCTGGTTGCGTCTCCAGTTGGATTACGAATTGATGCGGGCCGAACGGGAGAATGGAGAGAGAATCAGCCGCGAGGTTACACCGCACGCGGCTTGAAATATGCCATGCGGTCCATAAGCCGATGAAACCAAAAGCATCTCAAAACGCCCACCGTGGCAGCGACTTCCGCGATTTCCTCGCCGGGGAAGGCATCTTACCCGAGGTGGAAGTGCTGGCCCTCAAGCGCGTGGTTTCCCTCCAACTCCAGCAGATCCTCGAGCAGGAGCACGTCACCAAGATCGCGCATGAAAACCAGCCGGGCATCGCTGGACCGGATGCTGGATACCTCAAACCCCTCGCTCACTGTGGCCACCCTCGGAAAAGCCGCCGCCGCTCTCGGACGGAAGGTGGAACTGCGCTTCGTTCCTGCTTGATGACCATCGGCAATGCGTGGGTGAAACAAGCCCGCTCGGCGGTCCTCGAGCTGCTCAGCTTCATCGTCCCCGGCCAATCCAACTTCCTGCTCAGCACCGCCCACCCAGAATTCAAAACTATCACCATCGGCAAGCCGGAACTGTTCTTCTTCGATCACCGACTGCTGCCATGATTCAGATAGAAAAGTGTTGAAGTGCGAAACCCGCCCCATGGGGTCGCCGGAAAACCTGAACGCTTCATCTTCCTTGCCGACCGTTGGATCAAGGACGACCTTTCTGGCTCTCGCTACATCTGTCTCCCCATCGCATGGATGAATGGCCGCCGAAGGAGTAGTTCCATCAGTTCCGAGTGCGAATGGCGGGTTTTCCAACGTTGCTACAGAGTTGTTAGGAACTTGTGAATCGCCGAGAGACGAGATGACGCAATTAATTGTTAGGTAAAATTCTCAAATTCCAATTTGCGCGGAAGCGATCACAACATATTCTGAAAGAATCAAATCCTATTTCTCCATTCCAATGAAATTCCGCCAAAACATTTCCTTTCCACACACTCGCAGCATAACGTCCGCTCGCTTAGCGATCATACTCGCTGCTATGGCACTCGCTCCGGCACTTCACGCTCAACCCGGCGGTGATCTGCCAGCCGGTAAGACCATGACCAGCGTGGACGGAACCTTTATCCAACAATTCAATACCGATCTCGACGCGGGTGGTGATTTTAGCCTGAGTAGTATTGACCTGAGATACAACCTTGCCCACAGCCTTGGGGAAGGAAGAATCATCGGCGGGAACTTGGGCTACAAGGCGGATTTCTTCGACTTTGGCGGAGCTACCGGCCTTGGAAAACTGAATCCGTGGGATACCATCCACACCCTCAATCTCACTGGCTTGTATGGAACTGGGCTGGGAGGCGATTGGAATTTTCGTATCGCCCCATCCCTAACCCTCGCCGGAGAATCGTCAGCCTCCGCAAGTGACTCTCTGATCTACGGCGGAATTTTCACCTTCACCCGCAAATTCAGCGACAAACTCACTTTAGGTCTCGGTGGTGGCGTTTTTTCCGAAATCGAGGACATCAACGCTTTTCCTATTCTCGCCGTCCGCTGGGAATTCGCTCCGGGCTGGACGCTTCAGAATCCTCTTCGTCCCGGCCCGGCGGGTCCGGCTGGCCTCGAGGTCAGCTACAAGGCGGATGACTGGGACTTCGGAATCGGTGCCGCCTATCGTTCCTACCGCTTTCGTCTAGCCGATGATGGCACTGTCCCCGACGGCATCGGAGAATACATGAGTGTACCTCTATTTCTTCGCGCTAGCCGATCAATCACGCAAAGTCTTAACTTTGACTTGTATGGCGGAGTCTTACTCGGAGGCTCGCTTGTCATGGAAGACTCAGGTGGAGGCGAGCTGATTGATTCGGATTTTGATCCCGCTCCCTTCCTCGCCATTTCTCTCACCGGGAGGTTCTAGATTTTGATTTTACTTAGCTTGTGTTTTGGATCAGGTCACAAATTTCAACATTTCCGGAATTTCACGCCGCGCAGGGCTGCACTTCCTTGCGGATGGCTTCGTCTTTTTCGCGGTCGGCGCGCATGAATTCGTAGTCGAGTTGGATGTTCATCCACAGGCCGGGGGTGATGCTGAACAAGCAGCTCAGGCGCAGATCGTATTGACTCGGGCACGCCTCCCGCGCCCTCGCTCCAACGAAGCACGTCGCGTCGCTCGGTGTCGGTAGCGGTGAGGTAGTCGAGGAAGGCGTTGAGGATGTCGTCCGGGGTGGGGTTTTCGGGGAGGTTTTTGCGGTTGAGCGGGGCGGACATGCGGGAAGGTTGGAGGAGAAGAGTTTAGCGGAAAGGCGCAAAGGGCGCAGAGTTTTGGTGCTTGAAACTAGGAGGAGATTTTGACCCCGTTTAACTCGTGGCTGACTCAATGGGATTCTAGAAGCCAGCCGTTTGAGTCACCCGATAGAAGCCTTTGCCTGGGGAGATGAGCGGCCCGCTCCAAGTTGCCGTAGTCCCCTCTGCGGGGGGCAGGGTGACAACATCCGTCCAAGCGTCCCCCAGTCGGGGGCAGGCCTGGACGCCGTAAGTCAGCCCTCGGATGCTCTTCCAAGTGAGCTTCACCTGAGATGCGGACGGTAAGGTAATTTGCAAATGGGGGACTTCCGTCATGATGGAGCCGTCGAAATATTTCCGGGCCAGGGCCCATGCCTGTTTTCCTGACTTGGAGCCCGTGACACGACCTTTAAAGTCATCCTCCACAACGTGGATTCCTCCCCAGCGGCGGGATTGCCCGGCCTGATCAGCAGCGTCGAAATAACTTGCCCATTGCAATGTTACATTGGAAGAGGGGCCACGCTCAAACACCAGATAGGTATTTGCCGGAGCGGTGAAAGTGCCCAACCCGCCGGGAAAATAGGGGCTGCCAGTGATTGCGGTGAGGACTTCCGCCGCCGCCTGACTGAATGTGCTATGTCCCGAAGTGTAGCCGGGGAAGGCAGGTGTATTGAAAGTCTTGCGCTGATAGGGCAGCCAATCTACGGCCCGCATCCAGCGCACGGGGCTGGTCTGGGTGGCCGGGTCCGACGGTTCCCCAGGCCAGGAATAAACGGCTATTTCCCCTGGATTGCCGACGCCTTGATGGCGGCCCCCTGTGGCCGATGAGGTTGAAGTGATTACTTCCACCACCCCCGGCTCCAGCAGCAGGCCTCTCGGGTGATAGGAGAGCCCGGCGGGATCGGAGGATTGGCCCTTGCCCCCCATATAGCGGATCATCGTGATGGGGCGTACTCCCCCGTAGGCCCGCTTGAGCGACCATGCGGCGCAGGCGGCGTCGTGGGTGGCGGCACTCAGGGCAAAATACAATTTCACATCCCACTCCAAGTCATCCAGCACCGGACCGGTGCCGCCGATTTTTTTCACAAAAGCGGGATGATCCGTGACCTGATTGGCCAGCACATGCCAATGCCCCGGCGGGGTTTCCGATCTTGGTCCATCCGCCCAAAACTCCGCCAGCACGCGGGCAAAATCACCTTCCTTCACCGGATTTGCGGCGTAGGGCTGGCCCGTGACCGGGTTAAGCGGGAGGCCTGTTCCGGAATCGCTGCCCAGCGGATTGTTGCCGATGCCGCCTATGCCCGGCGAGATATCGATCATCGCCTGATTGTTGAGCCGGCTGCTGCTGCGCAGGATGTCCAGCGCTCCCTGCTTGTAAGCCGTATCCGTGGCCGTGCCCAGGCGAGCGGGACCGCCGGGGTCGATCCATGGCCGGGAATTATCCATCCGTTCCAAAGCAAAGGGCCGGGTTTGTAGCCAGGTGACGCCCACATATTTCTGCACTAGATCCGCTTCCAAGCCGTTCTGGGTAAGGGCCACATCAAATGCCAGCGGCTGCCAGCGGTTTGGATCGGTGGTTCCTGGCACTCCATTCCCTTGGGGCTCTCCGCCGATCAGCACAATCAGCGGCGGCTGCGAATTGACATAAAGCGGGTCGGCATAGCCACCC
>JACMMB010000250.1 GCA_014379305.1 Akkermansiaceae bacterium | reverse complement strand
CGGGTATTGGATGGATCCGGGCTGGGGGCCGCGGAGTCTGGTGGGTTTTTCCTGGGGGGTGGTGATCGGGGGGGTGGCGCAACTGGTGTGTCAGTTCCCGGCGTTGCGGGCGGTGGGGTATCGGTTTGTGGCGGATTTCCGCTGGAATGATCCGGGGGTGCGGCAGATTCTGCGATTGATGGGGCCGGCGGTGATTGCGGCTTCGGTGACGCAGGTGAATGTGGTGGTGAATTCGATGTTCGCCTACGGGGTGGGCGAGGGGGCGGTGAGCTGGCTGAGCTATGCGTTCCGGCTGATGCAGCTGCCGATCGGGGTGTTCGGGGTGGCGGTGGCGACGGTGACTTTGCCGGCGCTTTCGCGGGCGGCGATGGGCGGGGTGGGGGAGGATTTCGGGCCGACTCTGGCGAAGGGCCTTAAGCTGGTGATGTTTCTGGTTTTCCCGGCGACGGTGGGCTTGGTGGTGCTGGCGGGTCCGATCATCAGTCTGATTTACGAGCGCGGGGCGTTCGATGCCGGAGATCGGGAAGCGACGGCGGGGGCTTTGCGGGCGTATGGCTACGGGCTGCTTTTTTATGCGGGGCTCAAAGTGTTGCAGCCGGCGTTTTATGCGATTGAGAAGCGGTGGCTGCCGCTGGTGGCGAGCTTCATGGCGCTGGCGGTGAACATCGGCTGCAACTACGTTTTTGTGTTCGTTTACAAGTGGGGCCACGAGTCGCTGGCGCTGACGACGAGTATTGTGGCGAGCTTGAATTTCGTTTTTCTCTACGCGGCGATGGCGAGATACGCGGGGGATATCGGGACGAAGGGGGTGGTGATTGCGTTTCTGAAGATCGGTGTGGCGACGGCGGTGATGGCGGTGATGTGCCAGGCGGCGGATCGGACCATTTTCGCGGAGCTGGGTGAAATGCTGTTGTGGAAAAAGGCGGCGTATCTGGGCGGGGTGATCGCGGTTTCCGGAGGGGCGTATTTCGTTGTGGCGAAGCTGCTGCGGGTGGAGGAGGTCTCGGAAATGCTGGGGCTGGTGAGGAGAAAAGCTAAAGACTAGTGAGGTCTATTGCTTGAGGGTGATGTTGCGAAACTCGATGGGTGTGCCTTCGGCCTGGAAACAGATGGCGCCTTTGGTGGCGGATAGGTTTTTGCCTTCGTTGACGAGGGTGCCGTTGACGTGGACGGTGATGGTATCGGCTTTGCAGACGACGGTCATGCTGTTCCATTCGCCAAGGGGTTTTTCCTTGGGATCGGCGGTGCGAATCCAGCGGCCGCCATCTTTTTTCCCAGTGGCCTCGACGGTGACGGGAATCATGTAGAAATCGCCGGCGTGGTTTTGCTGGAGCTGGGATTCGATGGAGGGTGGATTGGGGCCGGCGCCCGGTTTCCCGGAGTGGAGCAGGAGGCCGCTGTTGCCGCCTTCGGAACCGGGGAGCCATCGCCACTCGAAGGTGAGGGTGTAGTTTTCGTATTCCTCTTTGGTCCTGATGACGCCGATCGGGATGCCGGTGGTGGAGAGAATTCCGTCTTTCAGGGTCCAGGATTTTTCGGCGGCTTCGGGGCCGTCTTTGGAAGTGAAGGTCCAGGCGGAGAGGTCGTCGCCGCTGATGAGTGGCGTGGATTTCTCCTCGGCGAAGATTGGGAGTGTGGTCAATAGGGCGGTCAGCAAGACAGGCGCGAGGGTTTTCATGATGGTGAAGAGATGACATCCCGGTCATGATTTGGCAAGGAGGGAAGAACGTGGGATGAGGCTGCCCGGCGGGAATATTCTGGGAGAAATTTCAGAAGATGGACGTAGCTTCAGCTTGCCTTTCGAGGTTTGATCCATGTGAAAAATATTCGATGCCGGCTAATTTACAGATTTTCATTCGCACCATTCTAACTGCTTCAGGATTTTGCGCCGGGCTTGTCGGGAGTCCGGCTATGGGTGAGGAAGATGCAAGGCTGGGGGAGGTTTATCAGAAGGAGATTCTGCCGATTTTCGTGAACTATTGCTATGACTGTCATGGCGATGGCTCGGCAAAGGGAGATCTGGAATTGGATCGATACGCGACGATCGCGGAGATGGTGGCGGATCGGGATCAATGGCAGAAGATTCGCGATCACATTGATTTCAGGCTGATGCCGCCGCCTGATGAATTCGCACCGGAGGAGGAGGAGCGGGCGAAATTGGTGGGGTGGATCGATGCCGCGGTGTTCCCGGTGGATGCGGAAAATCCCGATCCGGGACATGTGACTTTGCGGCGTTTGAACCGCATTGAGTATCAGAATACGATCAATGATTTACTAGGGATAAAAGTGGATATCACTGACAGCCTGCCAATGGATGACAGCGGATATGGGTTCGATAATATCGGAGACGTGCTGACGCTTTCGCCGCTGCATATGGAACGCTACTTGGATGCCGCGCAATCCGCGCTGGACTTGGCGGTGGATTTGTCAGCGCCGAAGTTTCCGGAATTAATCATCAAAGGGCGGGAATTGAAGGGGGCAGGCTATGAGGATGGGGATGACGTGATGATGGCGACTTCAGGCGAATCGTCATTAGGGGTCAGGTTGCCGGCTTCCGGAAATTATCGTTTCAAGGTAATTGCGGGTGCGGATCACGGGGGAGATGAGGCGGCGAAAATGGAGCTCAAGCTTGACGATTCGATTTTACAGACCTGGGAGGTGAATAATGATTCGCGGCCGGGGAAGGAATTTTCAATCGAGGCCGGAGTTGAAGGGGGAAAGGATTTGAAGGTCGCGATATCCTTTTTGAACGATTTTTATGATGAAGCTGCTCCGGATGGGAAGAGGGATCGCAATTTGCTGGTTGAACGGATTGTGATTGAGGGGCCGCTGGACGGGCCGCGCATGCCAAAGCCGGAACCGCATCTGGCAATTTACGGTCGCCGCGATGCGACATGGTCAGATGAAGCTTATTTGAATGCGGTGATGAAACGATTTACGGAAAGGGCGTTCCGCAGGCCGCTGCTCAAAGGGGAGCTGGAGCGGTATCAATATTTCCTGAAATCGGCCCATGCGCAGGGGGAGAATGTTGATTATGCGGTCCGGCAGGCCCTGGCGGCGGTGTTGGTTTCACCTGCGTTTTTGTTCCGGGAAGAACCGGCGATTGGAGGAAATCAAGGCGGCAGGGAATTGATCACGG